>JBGSHR010000152.1:0-9490 GCA_041752155.1 Thiobacillaceae bacterium
GGCGGCGCCAGCGGTGCGGCCGTGGGCCAGAGTGCGGGAGGTAAATCCGGTGCCATCATCGGCGCCGGTGTGGGTGGCGCGGCTGGCGCCGCCATAGGCAAGAACGTGACGGAAAGCGGGAAAAGCAGCGGTGCGCCGGTGGTGGTGAGATCGGCTCCGGCTACCGTGATGGTGAGAGTCGAGGATGATGATGACGACTATCGGGATGAGCACAAGCGCAAACACAAGCACAAGCATAAAAAACATCCCCGGGGCCATGCCTACGGGTATGACAAGCAAGACCGCCACGAGGGGCACGAGCGGGACTGAGCTGTTCCTGTCTGCTCGGCACGGTTGATGGCCGAGCGCACGGTGCTTCAGAATCCATCGCCACGCCGTAGATCATTTTCTGCTTGGCGTAGGTCTGCTCCACCGCCTTGGCATGACCCTAGGTGCTTCCATCCCGGTAGCTGGCGCAAGCCCGGCACCAGCGCAAGGGCGGGGAGCTCAGGGTTGGCAAATCAGGTTGAGGCGGCGCATCTCAAGCTCCTGTAGGGACTGGCTCCCCATGGACCTGTCGGCAGGCTATTCGGTTTGCCCCAAGGGATGCCTGGTCTGAGTCTCTGGCGTCATGCCGGCGAGGGGCTATGGTGAAACTATCCAGTGACGCAGGTGTTCGGATCCATGGCCCGAGTCCCCGCAGTGTTTCTCCCATTCCGCTTGATCATCTCGCTGATTCTGCTGGCGGGGATGGCGGCTTGCGCCACACCCCGTTACCAGACCAGCTATCGCTACGAGGCACCCGTGGGAGCCGAGGGTCGGGCCTGTGTGCAGCGTTGCGACGTGGTGTTGGCGGGATGCCAAGCCAAGTGCGGCGTGGACTACCAGGTCTGCCTCAAGACCCTGGAACCCCAGGTGGAGGTTCGTTACACCCAGGCCCTGGAGCAGTATGCCGCCGACCTGGATCGCTATCGCGTGGATTTGCAGCGTTATGAAACCCAGTTATGGGAATACCAGGTATGGCTGGGCTGGCGCCATGATCCCTGGTGGTTCGGTTCGCGCTGGCCTTATTCCTGGTATGGCCCCAGCAATATCGGCGAGCTGCCGGACAAACCCAGCCGCGACCAGATCATGAGCCGCTTGCGTCAGGAACAGTGCGATCGGGATTGTGCTTGCCTGTCGGGCTACGATCAGTGCTTCCTGGGCTGCGGCGGCCGGCAGATCACGGAAACCCGTTGTGTGGCGAACTGCCCCGAGGACCCGGCGCGGCGCTGAGTTCCCGCAGGTTCTGGGCCTCGGACGGCCCAGGGCGTGGCGCTATTCCTTCACGACGTCCGTGCTCCAGTGCTCCCCTTCTTTTTTCAAGCGGTAGTTGAAAAGAGGCGGACTCCAAACGAAGGTCAGAAACAGAAAACCGAAGGCCATCACGCCCCAACCAGCGAACACATGGAAGCGGAATACCCCCTGTTCTTCCAGGCTCATGGCGGCATATTGCTGACTGAGCGTCCCCAGATAGGCCATGAAGCCGTCGAAGCTGAAGCCGGACATGGCGAAACCGAGCCAGACGCCGGCCGCCAGCGGACACAGCAGTACCGCGACCAGCAGGCGGCGCACATAGTCCTTGATGTCTCGAGTGTCACGCATGGGAGTCTCCTCTTGTCATGGGTTTGTATTGGCTAATGTATGCCAACACCCGACTCAGGGCCAGCCGTTGATTTTTTGCTCCAGCCGCCTCTTGCCAGTCTGGCCCGGCTTAACCCCTGTCCGTCTTCGCCCGGTCCAGCACATCGCCGCTGCGATAGGCGTCCAGCACGGACCAGACCCAGCACAGGCCCAGAATCCACAAGACCGCTCCGGAATGGTCCGTGCCGGCGGGCGGAGGCATAAGAGGCGCCATTGCGGGGTCCAGGACGGCCAGACTGGACATCACCTGGGATACGGTGGTGTTGACGATGTAGATGATGCAGGCGAGGGAGACCAGCAGGAAGCCGATGCCGTGGGGATAACGCTTGAGGGTGATCTGGCCCAGGCCCGGCAGGACCAGTCCCGACAATAACGCGCCTTTGACCGCCTGTTTCATGCTTGGCTCTCCTGTCAACGCGCCCGGGCTCGGGCCAGTTTGTACTTGAGCTCCGGCAGGATGGCCAGGGTGGCCTTTTCGCCTTCCAGAATGGCCAGATGCCGGTCCTCGAACCCGGTAACGCGGAGGCCCTTGGTGCGGGGGCGTATCACCTGGTCCGCATCTTCCAGCTCCAGCCGGCTGATGCTGTTGCCCATGATGAGGAAGGTCTGCAGCAGCATGTCCAGGGTGCTTTCCGCCTTGTCGCTGGGTTTGCCGCCGATATCCACGGCAATGACGAAATCCGCGCCCATGGCCCGGGCCGACCTGACCGGTACTGGCGAGCTCAGGCCGCCGTCCACGTATTCCCGGCCGTTTATGCTGACCGGTTGGAACACGCCGGGCACGCTGCAGGACGCGCGCACCGCGATGCCCGTGCTACCGGTGCGGAACACCACCATGTCGCCGGAGCGCAGGTCGGTGGCCACCACGCCTAAGGGCTTGGCCAGTTTTTCCAGGGGCAGGCGCTTGACCTTCTTGTTGATGAACTCCTGCAGCGCCTCGCCCTTGAGGATGCCTCGGTCCGGCAGGGCCCAGTCCGTGACCGCGTCTTCCTCGATCTCGATGGCGGTGTGCTGCATCTCGATGCCGCTCATGCCGGCGGCGGATAGCGCCCCCACCACCGAACCCGCGCTGGTGCCGACGATGATGTCAGGGACGATGCCCTGGGCCTCCAGGACCTTGATCACGCCGATGTGGGCAAAGCCTCGGGCGGCGCCGCCGCCCAGGACCAGAGCGATCTTGATGGGGGGCTTGGGCGTGGCCACCGGCGGCGTGGGGGGCGGCGCCGGGGTGGCGCAGCCGAACAGCAGGGTGGCGAGAAAGATAAGGACCGGGATGCGCATGGCGCTCTGGGGGGAGGTTGTTGGGCTGTTCAGAATTATCCGCCCTGATTCCTCCTGAACGAGGCCCTTACTCTTCGATGGCCGGCAGGCGCAGGGTGTATTGCCCCGACTTCTCGTCGCGTAGCACCACCAGCAGCTTGTGCTTCTGGGCGTCTTCCACCAGTTCCTTGAAGGAGCGGTAGCCGTAATAGGACTCGGCGAAACCGGGACGGCGGCGCTGCATGGTGGTCTTGATCAAGGAACCCCAGATCTTCTCGTCGGAGTCCCGTTCGGCGATCAGGGCTTCCACCGTCTCCACCAGGAAATCCAGGGCCTCCTGGCGCTTGCTGTCCTCGCTCTTGGGTTCGGCGCTCTTGGCCGCGCTGGCGGCGGGCTTGGCGGCCGGCGCCTTCCTGGCGGCCTGCTTCTTCTTCGCCTCCTGGGCGCGCACCAGGTCGTCGTAGAAGATGAACTCGTCGCAGTTGGCGCTGAGCAGGTCGGAGGTGGAGTCCTTCACGCCGATGCCGATCACGTGCTTGTTGTTCTCGCGCAGCTTGGACACCAGGGGCGAGAAGTCGGAGTCGCCGCTGATGATGACGAAGGTGTCCACATGGGCCTTGGTGTAGCAGAGGTCCAGGGCGTCCACCACCATGCGGATGTCGGCGGAGTTCTTGCCGGACTGGCGCACATGGGGAATCTCGATCAGCTCGAAGGCCGCCTCGTGCATGGTGGCCTTGAAGTCCTTGTAGCGCTCCCAGTCGCAATAGGCCTTCTTCACCACGATGCTGCCCTTGAGCAGCAGGCGCTCCAGCACCTTCTTGATGTCGAACGCGGAATACTTGGCGTCGCGCACACCCAGGGCGATGTTCTCGAAGTCGCAGAACAGGGCCATGTTGGTGATCTCGGGTTGTCCTGCCATGGGTGGCTCCTTGGTTGTTGTGATTTGTCGCGATGGGCGACGATCGCTATTCCGTCAGGGCGCTGACCCGTACCGCCACCTTGAGTTCCGGGTGCAGGTCGGCCGGGCCGATGAAACTACCGGCCACCGGCGGCACGGCTTCCGGGTGGCGGGTGACCGCCACGGCGATGTGCCGGTTGCCCACCACCTCGCCGCCAGTGGGGTCGAAGCCCTTCCAACCGGGCCCGGGCAGGTAGACCTCGGCCCAGGCGTGGGTCGAGGCGTTGCCCGCTTCGGTGGCTTCGGAATACTGATAGCCGCTGACGAAGCGGCTGGCCAGGCCCATGTGCCGGCAGGCCTCGATGAACAGGGCGGCGAAGTCGCGGCACGAACCGCTGTGGAGGGCCAGGGTCTGGGCGGGGGACTGGACGCCCGGTTCCTCGCGCATCTGGTACTGGAATCCGCCGGCGATTTCCCGATTCAGACGGTCCAGCAGGACAAAGGTCTCCACGGGCCGCTGCAACAGGCCCAGGCCGCTGAGCCAGCCGTGCAGGGCATCCCAGTCGGCGGGGTATACGGACTGGTGGAACGGGCCCAGTTCGGCTTGTTCCCTGGTGGCATATTCGAAGGGATAGGTCACCGCGTAGTCGTCCACGAAGAAGTCCAGGGGGGCATCTTCGGTGTGCTGGATCACCACGCTGCTGGCGATGTGCAGCAGTTTGGCGCCTTCGGTGAACGTGGCCACCGCCAGCGAGTTGTCCAACACGTCGCGTTTCCATTGCAGGGTGTGGGCGGGGGAGATGTCCAGGGTCGTGGATTCGATGCGGACGTTGTGGTTTTCGCGGGGGCGCAGCAACAGGCGGTGGGGCAGCAATGTCACCGGCAGCGGGAACAGGTATTCGGTGACGTGGCTGATGGTGAGTCGCCGCATTAGCGATCGTCTTTCATGTCCGCGCCAGGCCCGGCGCCAGGGGAGCACGGTGGGGATCGGAGTTGCTCATTCGCCGTCCCCGGCTTTGCCGCCGCGGCGGAATTGGATCTTCTTTTCCAGCTTGCGCGCCACATAGGTGGCGAACTCGTCCGAGTTGGCGTAATCCTGGTCGAGGGCCAGCTGCGTCAAACTATCGATCAGCTGGCGGGTTTGCGCGATCGCCGCCAGACTACGCCCGCATACCAGACAGGTTTGGCCGTCGTCGCGGCAGGCGGTTTTGCCCGCGCAGGGCTTGAAGAGGTTCATATGCAATTCCAGATTGCCGGGATGGTTTCGAATCCAGGGGAGATTATGAACGAAGGGGAGATGCCCAAGACAAATTCGGCGCCGGCCGCCGGCGTAAGCGCGCCCCGCGCCATCTCGCCTTGCCCGTCCCGACGGCATAGGCCAGAGGGGCGGCATGACACCATGCCGTATCGTCTTCATAACCCACCCGCCTGCCATGGATCTGCCCGACGTGAATAGAGCGCAACCCGCGCGCCGGGTGTTGAGTCACCTTGGCCAGGTGGATGCCGCCGCCTGGGATGGGCTGGCCACCACCAGCGCCGGCCTTGCGCCCTTCGCCAGCCACCGCTACCTGTCCCTGCTGGAGGAGACCGGCTGCGTCGGCCCAGGCACCGGCTGGCAACCCTGCCACCTGACGCTGTGGTCGGGCGAGCGCCTGGTCGCCGCCCTGCCGCTGTATCTCAAGAGCCATTCCTACGGCGAGTACGTGTTCGACTGGGCCTGGGCCGAAGCCTACGAACGCCAGGGGCTGGACTATTACCCCAAGCTGCTGGCCGCGGTGCCCTTCACCCCGGTGACCGGTCCGCGTCTGCTGGCGGAGGACGCGGTGGCCCGGCACGCCCTGGTTCGGGCCGCCCTGGAGTTCGCCGCGGAGCAGCGGGTGTCCTCCCTGCATTGCCTTTTTCCCGGCGACGCCGAACTGGATGCCTGGCGCCAGGCGGGCCTGATGCTGCGCAGCGGCGTGCAGTTCCATTGGCATAACCCGGGCTACCGGGACTTCGAGGACTTTCTGGCGCGTCTGGATCACTCTCATCGCAAGAAGATCCGCCAGGAGCGGCGCAAGGTCCGAGACGCCGGCATCGCTTTCAGGCGCGTGAGCGGTAGCGCACTCGGGGAGGCGGATATGGCCTTTTTCCACCGCTGCTACCTGGCGACCTATCGCGCCCATCGCTCATCGCCCTACCTCAATCTGGCGTTCTTTCTGGGCCTGGCCGAGCGCATGCCGGATCAGATCGTGCTGGTGATCGCCGAGCGGGACGGGCAGCCCATCGCCGCGGCCCTCAACGTCCAGGACGGTGAACGGCTCTATGGGCGCTACTGGGGTACTTTGGAATTCCACTCCGGGCTGCACTTCGAGACCTGTTATTACCAGGCCATCGAGCACGCCATCGCGGCGGGGCTGAAGGTATTCGAGGGGGGCGCCCAGGGGGAGCACAAGCTGGCCCGGGGGCTGGTGGCCACAGCGACTTGGTCCGCTCACTGGCTTGCCCATCCGGAGTTCGCCCGGGCGGTGGAAGATTATCTGGCGCGGGAGACGCGGGGCGTGGCCGACTACGTGGATGAGTTGAACGACCGCGGGCCGTTCAAGGCGGATACCTGAAGATCCGGCACGGACGGATGTATGCCGTCGCGGCCTATCAGTCGGGGACCTTGGATTCAGGGCCCTTGTCCCGGGTGACGAAATACATCCCCACCCCGGCGAAGCCCATCCACAGCACCATGGCCCATCCCCCCAACAGTTCCGACAAGGGGCCCATGAAGAACAGCATGATGGCGGATAGGGCCAGGATGGTATTGCCGATCCAGAAGTTGGTTTTTTGACTGGTTTTAAGCATGCGGGATGTCCTTGTTCGTGGGCGCGGGCATTCAGGGTGGGCGCGCCGCGATTATCGGGCTTATGCGCCACTTGCCGGCGCTTCGCCGGTTCTTTTCAGGAAGAAGGGACAGCTAACCTGGCCGTTCGCTGCCCGGATCAGCTCTTCGCTGAAGTCCGCGTAGGTGCGCTTCAGGCTATGTCGCGCGGCATCATCCTCGTAGCGAAGGCAATCCCCGGCCAGGGCGCAGTGGGAGGTCATGCAATAAGTGAGGGTCATGGCCTTGGGTTTCTTGGTGCGAAGCGCGAGTTTACCGTGTCGGCATGAAGGGGACGACGAGATGGCCGGAACGGCTGTTTTCTTCCAAGCTCGTTCCCCGCAAATTTGTAGAATGCACGCACTCGACAAAACTCGTTCAATTCAGGAGATCGCCATGGCGGCAACGCACCACATCCTCGACGTCAAGAAACAGCAAATCGAAACGACCCTCGCCAGTCTGTTCGATGATGTTTATACCGCCATAGAAGGGGCGATGTATTGCCTGACCAGCAAGGACTTCAGCGATTGCGACGACCTCATCCGCAACGATGTGCAGGTGAACAACAAGCGCCGGCTGGTGGAGCAGGATTGCCTGGTGGCCATCGCCTCCCAACAACCCGTGGCCCACGACCTGCGCGACATCGTCGCCGATATGCGCATCGCCAGTGAGCTCGAGCGCATGGGCGACTACGCCCGGGACATCGCCGCCATCGTCCTCAAGCTGAAGGGCGCCAACCTGGATGCCGTGGGGCAGGCGGAGATCCTGACCATGTCCCGGCATTGCCAACAGATGTTGCACGACGTGGCCCAGGCCCACAAAACCGGCGACGTTGCCCTCGCCCGACGTGTCGGCGCCGCCGACGACGAACTGGATGCGAGCCTGAATCGGTTCATCAATTCCGTCCTGGCGGCGATGCGCGCCGATCCATCCCTGGTGGACAACGGTTCGCGCATGCTCTGGATCGCCCATAACCTGGAGCGTTGCGGCGACCGGGCCACCAATATCGCCGAGCAGGTAGTGTTCCAGGTGGATGGCGATACCGTGGAGCTGAACTGAGTTTCGCGCTCAGTGACCGAGCGCGACCAGGATCAGCAGGAGAAATAACAGCACGCCAGCGTAGATGAACAGCCTGCCCAGGTTGGCGTTAGCCGCCCGCCTTTGTTCCAGGGTGGCCTTGAAGCGCTCCAAGGTGGTGGCGTCTATGTCGCCACAGTGGGGGCAGCGCGCCAGATCCACCGGATAGAGCAGGCCGCAGCGCGGACACGGCTGTAGCGATTTCCGGCTGCCATGCTGGGCGAGCTTCAGGAACAAGGCGCCCAGGCTCATGACGGGCTCCCTTCAAGACTGGCGCCGGTCGACTGCGCCCTCATGCGTCGCCGAGCCGGGTCAGGGCGGCGCGCAGTTCCGCCACTTCGTTCTCCAAATGCGCCACCCGCGCTTCCAGATCGGTCTGACCGGCAGCATTGCCGGCGCCGACCGGCTCGCTCGTCGCCACTTCGCCGCACAGGAGATGGACCCAGCGCGGTTCGCGGGAACCGGGCTGGCGAGGCAGCTTGAGCACCAGGGCGCCGCTCTCCCGGTTCGCCAGTTCTTCCAGATAGGCCTCCACCGCCGAGGCGTCGGCGAAGGCGTGCAGACGTTCGCAGTTGGCGCGCAGCTCGCTCACGGTCTGGGCGCCGCGCAGCATCAGCACCGCCAGCAGGTCCACGGCGGCGGAAGGCAGGGCGTATACCTTGGCGAAGTTGTGGGCGTAGCGCAGCACCCGGCCGGAGGCGCCGAAAGTCTCCAGGACCAGGGTGCGGCCGCGCAGATCCTCCAGGGCCGCCTGTACCTCCGCCTCGGCCAGCGCCATCACCGGATCGCGCGAGGTCTTCTGGTTGCAACCCGAGGTCAGGCTGTTGACGGTGAGGGGATAGGCGTCCGGTGTGGTCTTGGCCTTCTCGATGAGCACGCCGAGGACGCGGGCTTCCACCGGGGTCAGGGGCGGCGGGGCAGGGGGCATGGAGATTCCAGTTCAGGTGTGGGGGGATGGGGCAGGGCGTCAGATCAGCTTGCCCAGTACATAGCCGATGACGATGCCGATGATGACCGCCACGGTCAGGCCGCGATAGGTCAGCACGTCCTTGGAATAGCCGCGCCGGATGGCGATGAACGACACCAGATAGCCCACGGCATTGAGCAGCCAGATAAAACCGACGGACAGGACCTTGACGATCAGCGGGCCGATCAAGGGCACCAGGGCGATGATCCCCAGCAGCCAGGCGAAGGCGTTGGACACCAGGCCGACGACGAAGATGCCGCCGGCGATGACCCGGAGATCCACGTCGAAATACACCCCCAGCCAGACCAGCAGACCCATGGTCAGCCATATCGGCAGCATCACCTTCCCGTTGCGCCACCAGGGAAGCGCGGTTTTGCTTGGGGTCTCTTGGCTGTCCGAGTCGGCTTCGTCGGCCGGCGGGGGCGCTTCCTGGTCTTCGGGCGAGGTCATCGCTGGGGCATTCTGTCGAAGTCTTGGCCGTCAGGCCGATGGGCCACGGGGCGGTGCCGGTCACCGCCTTGCGGCGGCTTGATACAAGGGCATGACCTTGGGCATGAGGGCGTTCAGTTCCGCCTTGCGATTGCTCGGGGCCGGGTGGGTGGACAGGAACTGGGGCGGGCTGCCGCTTTGGGCCGCCATCTTGTCCCACAGGACGATGGCCGCGCGGGGGTCATAACCGGCCCGTGCCGTCAGCTCCAGGCCGAAGACGTCGGCCTCGGATTCCATGGTGCGGGAGAAGGGCAGGTCCAGGGCCAGTTGTTGCGCCAGGCGGGCGGCC
>JBGSHR010000153.1:0-1973 GCA_041752155.1 Thiobacillaceae bacterium
ACCCGGCACGCCCGCGCCACCGCCTTGGGCACCACTCCGGCCAGCTGGCGGTTGAGCCCGACCAGTTGCTCCGCCTCGGGCAGGGCCACGGCAAACTGCCGTTCCGCCTGCAGCAGGCCACGCAAACGCACGAGGGGGGAAGGTTTGAAGGCCACGGGGCTGACTCGCGGTAGGGTGGAAACAGGGCTGAAGAAAGGCTTTAACCTTGGTATGGTAGCATTCAGAAGATTCGCGAATCCCTCCTAACTCCTTCATTTTTCATGATTCCCAACCTACTCACGAAAGTCTTCGGCAGCCGCAATGACCGTCTGCTGAAGCAGTTCCGCGGCGCCGTCGCCAAGATCAATGCGCTGGAAGCCACTTACCAGCAACTCAGCGACGAGCAATTACGCGGCAAGACCGCCGAATTCAGGACGCGGGTGGAACAGGGCGAGACCCTGGATGCCATGCTGCCGGACGCCTTCGCCATCGTCCGCGAAGCCGCCAAGCGCGTGCACGGCATGCGCCATTACGACGTGCAGTTGATCGGCGGCATGGCCCTGCACCAGGGCAAGATCTCGGAGATGCGCACCGGCGAGGGCAAGACCCTGATGGCCACCCTGCCCGCCTACCTCAATGCCCTGTCCGGCAAGGGCGTGCACATCATCACCGTCAACGACTACCTGGCCAGCCGCGACGCGGAATGGATGGGGCGCATCTACCGCTTCCTGGGCCTGTCCGTGGGTTGCAACCTGTCCCAGATGGATCACGAGGCCAAGCAGGCCGCCTACGCCGCCGACATCACCTACGGCACCAACAACGAGTTCGGCTTCGACTACCTGCGCGACAACATGGTGTTCCAGCCCGTGCAGCGAGTGCAGCGCCCCCTGAACTACGCCATTGTCGACGAGGTGGACTCCATCCTCATCGACGAGGCCCGCACGCCGCTGATCATCTCCGGCCAGGCCGACGACAATGTGGCCCTGTATCAGCAAATCAACATGTTGCCGCCTCGGCTGGAGCGCCAGGAGCGGGAAAACAAGGACGATGAGCCGGAAGAAAAGCGCTGCCCCGTCGGCGACTACACCGTGGACGAGAAGGCCCATTCCGTCCTGCTCACCGAGCGCGGTCACGAGCAGGTGGAGGCCATCCTCGCCGAGATCGGCGTGCTCGCCCCCGGCACCAGCCTGTACGACGCCGCCAACATCACCCTGATGCACCACGTCTATGCCGCCCTGCGCGCCCACGTGCTGTATCACAAGGACCAGCATTACGTGGTGCAGAACGGCGAGGTGATCATCGTCGACGAGTTCACCGGCCGCCTCATGCAGGGCCGGCGCTGGTCCGACGGCCTGCACCAGGCGGTGGAAGCCAAGGAAGGCGTGGCGATCCAGCGCGAGAACCAGACCCTGGCCTCCATCACCTTCCAGAACTACTTCCGCATGTACCAGAAGCTGTCCGGCATGACCGGCACGGCGGACACGGAAGCCTACGAATTCCAACAGATCTACGGCCTGGAAACGGTGATCATCCCCACCAACCAGCCCATGATCCGCAAGGACATGAACGACCTGGTGTACCGCACCGCCGACGAAAAGTGGAAGGCGGTGATCGACGACATCCGCGACTGCCACCAGCGCGGCCAGCCGGTGCTGGTGGGCACCACCTCCATCGAGGTGAACGAATTCCTGTCCGGCCTGCTGACCCGGGAAAAACTGCCCCACCAACTGCTCAACGCCAAGCAGCACGCCCATGAAGCCCAGGTGGTGGCCCAGGCCGGCATGCCCGGCGCCATCACCATCGCCACCAACATGGCCGGTCGCGGTACCGACATCGTCCTGGGCGGCAGCATCACCAAGGAGATCGACGCCATCCAGCAGGACGAAAACCTGGACGAGGCCAGCAAACAGGCCCAGGTCGCCACCATGAAGGCGGAATGGCAGCCGCGCCACGCCGCCGTCATCGCCGCGGGCGGCCTGCACATCATCGGCACC
>JBGSHR010000154.1:0-4907 GCA_041752155.1 Thiobacillaceae bacterium
CCCCTTTGCAAAAGGGGGGCCGGGGGGGATTTGACGCGGGTCGCATCCCCACCAAGCCGTTTTCCACGCCGCCGATTCTCCCGGTTCCCCACGCTCGTTAGCGGAGCGAGGCACGCCTGAAATGAGCGCTCCCGCCTCTTCCTCCCCTCCCCGGCGCGGCGGCGCCGCCATGCGCCTGCGGGGCCTGGTGCGCAAGGAGTTCCTGCAGATCGTGCGGGACCCCAGCAGCATCGCCATCGCCTTCGTCATGCCGCTGTTCCTGCTGGTGCTGTTTGGCTACGGCGTGTCCCTGGATGCCGACCACATACCGGTGGCCCTGGTGGCGGAGCAGCCCTCCGCCGATACGGCGGATTTCCTGGCGGCCATCGAGTCCAGCCACTATTTCGTGCCGCTCCATGCCCGCACCCTGGGGGAGGCGGAACAGGCCCTGCGCGAGGGCCGGGTGGACGCCATCGTGCATCTGCGCGCCAACTTCGCCGAGCGCCTGCGCCGGCCCGACGGCGCCCCTATCCAGGTGATCGTCAATGGCGTCGACGCCAACACCGCGCGCCTGGCCCAGGGCTACCTGGAAGGGGCCTGGGGCGCCTGGTTGACGCGCCGGGCGGGGCAGAAAGGGGCGGAGCTGGCAACGCCGGTACGGCTGGAACAGCGGATCTGGTTCAACAGCGAACTGCGCAGCCGCAATTACCTGGTGCCGGGCCTGGTAGCCATCATCATGACCCTGATCGGCGCCCTGCTCACGGCCCTGGTCATGGCGCGGGAATGGGAGCGGGGCACCATGGAGGCCCTGCTGGTGACGCCGGCCAGCATGAGCGAGATCCTGCTGGGCAAGCTGGTGGCCTACTTCGTCCTGGGTACCGGCGGCATGCTGCTCACCGTGGGCGTGGCGGTGTTCCTGTTTGAGGTGCCGCTGCGTGGGTCGTTCTGGCTGCTGTGGGTCTGCGCCTCCCTGTTCCTGCTGGCGGCCCTGGGCATGGGGCTGACCATCTCCACCCTGGCGCGCAACCAGTTCGTGGCGGGCCAGATCGCCATCATCGCCACCTTTCTGCCCGCCTTCCTGCTGTCCGGCTTCATCTTCGACATCGACAGCATGCCGGCCGTGGTCCAGGTGGTGACCCACGCCATCGTCGCCCGCTATTTCGTCGCCATCGTCCAGACCCTGTTCCTGGCCGGCGACGTGTGGTCTGTGGTGCTGCCCAACGCCCTGGCCCTGTTGATCATGGCGACGATCTTTCTGGGCATCACCTGGCGCAATTCCAGAAAGCGTCTGGAATAAGCATGTGGCAACGCATCCTCGCCCTGGTTTACAAGGAGTTCCTGGCCCTGCTCAAGGACCCCAAGAGCCGCATGGTGTTGATCGTGCCGCCCATGATCCAGCTCATGGTGTTCGGCTACGCCGCCAGTTTCGACTTGAAGGCCATCCCCTACGCCATCTACAACGAGGATCGCGGCGCCGTTTCCCGCGACCTGGAGGCGGCCTTCACCGGCGCGCCCGCCTTCCACCGGGTGGCCGTGCTGGGCTCGGAGGGCGAGATCGCGCCCCTGGTGGATGCCCGCAAGGTGCTGGTGGTGGTCCACATCGGCCCCCGCTTCGGCGCCGACCTGCTATCGGGCAAGACGGCCCCCTTGCAGGTCATCGTCGACGGGCGCAATTCCAATACCGCCATGATCGCCCTGGGCTACGTGCGCACTCTGGTGGACCGCTTCAACCGGGACTGGATGGCGGCGCACGGCCAGCAGGGCCCGCCCGCCCGGCTGGAGACCCGGGCCTGGTTCAATCCCAACCTGGAAAGCCGCTGGTTCTTCATCCCCGGCATCGTCGGCATGCTCACCCTGGTGGTGACCATCCTGGTGACGGCCCTGACCGTGGCCCGGGAGCGGGAGCAGGGCACCTTCGACCAACTGCTGGTGACGCCCATGCGTCCCGGCGAGATCCTTCTGGGCAAGGCGGTGCCGGGTTTCATCATCGGCATCATCCAGGCCACGGTGATCATGCTCATCGCCGTGTATTGGTTCCGGGTGCCCCTGCTGGGCAGTCTGCCGGCCTTGTATTGCGGCCTCGCGCTGTTTCTGCTGTCGGGGGTGGGGGCGGGGCTGCTCATCTCCTCCCTGGCGGTGACCCAGCAGCAGGGCCTGCTGGGGGCCTTCCTGTTCATGGTGCCGGCGGTGATCCTGTCCGGCTTCGCCACGCCCATCGCCAACATGCCGGCGGCGGTGCAGACCATTACCCTCATCGACCCCCTGCGCTACTTCCTCGTCATCCTGCGCAAGGTGTTCCTGGAGGGGGCCGGTTTCGACGTGCTGATGCATCAGCTCTGGCCCATGGCGCTGATCGGGGCGGTAAGCCTGGCCCTGGCCAGCTGGCTGTTCCGGCACCGCATGTATTGAGGCGCTGGCGGGGGTGGCGAGGGGGCGGATATGCTAAGCTTTGCCGATGTTTTCAGATGCTTAGAGGCCGGTGATTTCGGGCGCTTGGAGCAGGATTCTTGGGCTGTTTAGGGAAGATGAAAAAATGGATTTCGAGCAAGCGCGCCACAACATGATCGAACAGCAGATCCGCCCTTGGGACGTGCTGGACCCCAAGGTGCTGGACCTGCTGGCGCGGGTGAAGCGCGAAGACTTCGTGCCGCCGGTGTATCAATCCCTGGCCTTCGTCGACATGGAAATCCCCCTGGGCCACGGCGAGGTCATGTGGGCGCCCAAGATCGAGGCTCGGGCCTTGCAGGCGCTCCAGGTCAGTCCCCACGAGCGGGTGCTGGAAGTGGGCACCGGCAGCGGCTATTTCACCGCCCTACTGGCGCACCAGGCCGGCGTGGTGGTGACGGTGGAGATCCATGCCGATCTGAAGGAAGCGGCGGAGCAGAAGCTGCGCGCCCATGGCCTGGTTGGCGTTCAGACTCGCCTGGGCGACGCGGCGCGGGATTGGCAGGGAGACGGGGCGTTCGATGTCATCGTCCTGACCGGCTCCACTCCCCTGCTGCCGGAGGCCTATCTCAAGCGACTTACTGCGGGTGGACGCCTGTTCGCCATCGTCGGCGAAGGGGTGGTGATGTCCGCCCAACTGGTTACCTGCCTGGCCGGCGGCGCGTTCCGCACCGACACCCTGTTCGAAACCCGGACCAAGGCCCTGGTGAATGCCCTGGAGCCGGAGCGCTTCGTGTTCTGATGCAGCAACTGCGTCCGCCCGAACTCAAGGTCTGGCTGGAGGACCGCCAGCGCGCCCAGCCCGTGTTGCTGGATGTGCGCGAGGCCTGGGAATACGAGCGTTGCCATATCGAGGGGGCCAGGCTGCTGCCCATGAGCACGATCCAGAACCGCCTCGACGAATTGGACCCGGAGCAGGAAATGGTGGTGATCTGCCACCACGGCGTGCGCAGTTTTCATGTGGCCCGTTTTCTCGAACACAATGGTTTTACCCGGGTGATCAACCTGGCCGGGGGCATGGATGCCTGGGCTCGGGAAGTCGATTCCACCATGCCTACCTATTGAAGACGATCATGCGAACCAGCCTACTCTTCGCCGCGCTCTACCTGACCACCCAGCTGGCCTGGGGCGCGAACCTGGATGCGATCTACCAACTGGCGCGGGACAACGACGCCCGCTATGCCGCAGCGAAACAGGCCTACAAGGCCGGCCAGGAGAAGCTGCCCCAGGGCAAGGCGCTGCTGCGTCCCAACGTCAATCTGTCGGCGAACCTGCGCTACAACGACACACAATCCAGTCTGTCGGGTTCCTCGAATTACGAGTCCCACGGTTTTACCCTGGCCCTGGTGCAACCCCTGTACCGCAAGCAGAACCTGGAAAGCTACGAACAGGCCAAGTTGCAGGCCCTGTTGGCGGAGCAGCAACTGAAAGTGGCGCAACAGGATCTGATCCTGCGCACGGCCAATGCCTATTTCGATGTATTGCTGGCCCAGGACGCCCTGGCCACGGTGCAGGCCCAGAAGCAAGCCTTCACCGAACAACTGGGCCAGGCGAAGAAGAGTTTCGAGGTGGGTGTGGCCACCATCACCGACACCCACGAAGCCCAGGCCCGTTACGACCTCACCACGGCCCAGGAGATCGCCGCTCAGAACGACCTGGAGGTGAAGCGGCGCGCCCTGGAGAAGCTGATCGGCCGGGAGGCGCCGAGCCTGGCGCGGCTCTCGGAGACGGCCAAGATGATCCTGCCCCAGCCCGGCAACATGGATGCCTGGGTCCAGCAGGCCGAGGAAAGCAGCCTTGCCGTGGTGCTGAACCAGACCGCCCTGGAAACCGCCCGGCGCGAGGTGGAGAAACAGCGCGGCGGCCGCCTGCCCACCCTGGACCTGTCCGCCAGCTATGCCGACAACCGCAACGTGGCGGTGAGTGGCGTCACCGGTATCGACACCAAGGCAGCGGTGTTGGGCCTGGAACTGGGCTGGAACCTGTACCAGGGCGGCGCCATCGATTCCCGGGTGCGCGAGGCGGTGGCGAATCAGGAAAAGGCCCGTTACGACCTGGACGACGCCCGGCGCCAGGCGGTGCTGGACGCGCGCCAGGGCTTCCTCGGTGTGTACTCGGGCGATGCCCGGGTGCGGGCGCTGGAACAGGCCCTGGTTTCCAGCGAGGCCCAACTCAAATCCACCAAGCTGGGTCTGGAGGTGGGGGTGCGCACCCGGGTGGACGTGCTCAACGCCCAGCAGCAACTGTTTACCACCAGGCGCGATCTGGCCGCCGCCCGCTACCAGACCGTGCTGGCCGGCCTGCAACTCAAGGCCGCCGCCGGCACCTTGACGGAGGATGACCTGAAGGCGGTGGACGCGCTGCTCTGGGACCAGCCCTGAGACTCAGGGCGTGAGGATGGGTTCCAGCATGGCCATGACCCGGTCGGTGGCACCCCGATTGGCGCTGGCGAAGGTCCGGCCCGCCTCGGCCATGGCGCGGCG
>JBGSHR010000155.1:0-3398 GCA_041752155.1 Thiobacillaceae bacterium
CCGGGGCCTTCGACGCGCTGCATGCCAACCGCAACGCCGCCCTCATGAGCGTGGGCCTGGCCATGGAATGGGCCGAGGCGCGCCAAGCCCACGCTGCCCAGGACTCCCTGTTCGGCGATACCGCCACCGACGCGCCGCCCGGCCTGGTGGCGGCGTCGGAATGGGGCCTCAAGGAACGCCTGACCCAGGAAAAGATCGCCCTCGGCTTCTATTTCAGCGGCCACCCCTTCGAGGCCGACCGGGGCCTGCTGCGCGGCCTGGTGGAGAAAGGCCTGAAGGACGTCAAACCCCAGCCCGGCCCCCAGCTCATGGCCGGCACCGTGGCCGCCGTGCGCACCCAGATGACGCGCCGGGGCAAGATGGCCTTCGTCACCCTGGACGACGGCAGCGCCCAGATCGACGTGGCGGTGTTCAACGAACAGTTCGAGTCCAAGCGCGCCTACATCAAGGAGGACGCCCTGCTCATCATCGCCGGCAAGGCCAGCCACGACGAGTATTCCGGCGGCATGCGCATCACCGCCGACGACCTCATGGACCTGGAGGCGGCCCGCACCCGCTTCGCCACCGGCCTGCGCCTCAGCCTAAACGAGCAACCCCAGGTACGCCGCCTGATCGAGGCCCTCTCCCCATTCCGCCAGGGCGACGGCTGCCCGGTGAGCCTGGCCTACCGCAACGCCACCGCCTCCTGCGACATCGCCCTGGGCGGCAGCTGGCGCCTGCGCCTGAGCGAAGACCTGTTCGCCGCCCTGGAAAGCTTCGGCAAGCTGGACGTGTCCTACGCCGTCCTGCTGCGCAGCGGCAGGGATCGGGAGCGGGCGGCGGCATGATGGTCAAGGAGGGGGCGGCATGAGTAGGCGGTATTTCCCCCTCTCCCTCTGGGAGAGGGCCGGGGTGAGGGAGCGGTGCTTGGCTAGACGCAAACCGCGTTCCCTCACCCGCCCTTCGGGCACCCTCCCCCAGCGGGGGAGGGGATGTTCGGGGAGCGCCCATGACTGAAGTCTCCGAGCAGGCCGAGATCGAACAGGCCGAGGAGGAAGTCCGCCACCTGGCCAAGGTCCAGGGCCAGTTGTGGACCGACCTGCCGGTGGATCTCTACATCCCCCCCGATGCCCTGGAGGTGATCCTGGAGGCCTTCGAGGGCCCCCTGGACCTGCTGCTCTGGCTGATCCGGCGCAACAACCTCAACGTCCTCGACATCAACATGGCGGCCCTCACGCGCCAGTACATCGACTACGTGGAGGCCATGCGCCGCAAGCGCCTGGAACTGGCGGCGGAATACCTGGTGATGGCCGCCATGCTCATCGAGATCAAGTCGCGCATGCTGCTGCCCCGGCCGGAGAAGCAGGAGGAGGGCGAGGAGCACGACCCCCGCGCCGAGCTGGTGCGGCGCCTGCTGGAATACGAGCAGATGAAGCTGGCGGCCCGGGGCCTGGACGACCACGCCCAACTGGGCCGGGACTTCCTGGCGGTGAGCGTGCTGGTGCCCCAGCTGGCGGTGAAGCGCCTGCCCCTGGTCAACGAGGAAGACCTGATGGAGGCCTGGCGCGCCATCCTCAAGCGCGCCTCCATGAACAAGCACCACCGCATCGGCCGCCAGGAACTGTCGGTGCGCGAGCACATGAGCCGGGTCCTGAAGCGCCTGCAGGAAGGCGGCCAGACCCTGTTCACGGAACTGTTCAGCGCCAGCGGCGGCCGTTCCGAGATGGTGGTCACCTTTCTGGCCATGCTGGAGCTGGTGCGCGAGCGCTTGGTGGACATCGTCCAGAACGAACCCTTCGCCCCGATCTACGCCAAGGTGGCCGCTGCCCAGCCCCTGGCCCAATTCGATGAGCTGGCCGATGAGCTGCCCGGATAAGGCCATGATGAGCATGGGAGCTGTCTTGCTCCCTCTCCCGCAGGCGGGAGAGGGTTGGGGTCAACGTCATCGAAGATGGGAGGGTGGTCATAGACGTGACGCGCGATTCACCCCCCTCATCCCCGGCCCTCGCCTGGCTACATGGACCAATGAACATGAACGACCCGCTTAACTACGACGAAATCAAACGCGTGCTGGAGACCGTGCTGTTGAGCAGCACCACGTCCATGTCCCTGCACGAACTCAAGCGGGTGTTCGAGGAAGAGCTCAACAACGACCTGCTGCGCCGGGCCCTGGAAGACCTGCGCGCCGAGTGGCAGGGCAGGGGAGTGGAGCTGGTGACGGTGGCCGACGGCTGGCGCTTCCAGACCCGGCCGGAATACCAGCGCTATCTGGACCGCCTCAATCCGGAAAAGCCGCCGCGCTACTCCCGTGCCACCCTGGAGACCCTGGCGGTGATCGCCTACCGCCAGCCCGTCACGCGCGGCGACGTGGAGGAGATCCGCGGCGTGGCGGTCAACACCCAGATCGTCAAGACCCTGCAGGAACGCGGCTGGATCGAGGTGGTGGGACACAAGGAAGTGCCCGGCCGCCCGGCCCTGTTCGCCACCACCAAGCAGTTCCTCTCCGACCTGGGCCTGCGCGCCCTGTCGGAACTGCCGCCCCTGCCGGAGCTGGCCCGGGACCTGGTGCTCAGCCTGCAAGGCGAGGCCGGCATCGAGGACATGCCGCCCAGCGAGTAGCCGGCCCGGCGCGGTCTCGACTAGCCGAGCATGCCGGCGCGCCGGATGAAGGCGATGATCTCGTCCAGGCCCTGGCCGGTCTTCATGTTGGAGAACACGAAGGGCCGCTCGCCGCGCATCTTTTTCGCATCCCGCTCCATCACCTCCAGCGAAGCCCCCACCATGGGCGCCAGGTCGATCTTGTTGATCACCAGCAGGTCGGACTTGGTGATGCCGGGCCCGCCCTTGCGCGGGATCTTCTCGCCGGCGGCCACGTCGATCACGTAGAGGGTCAGGTCCGACAGCTCCGGGCTGAAGGTGGCCGCCAGGTTGTCGCCGCCGCTTTCCACGAAGATCAGGTCCAGGCCGGGAAAGCGCTGATTCAAGCGGTCCACCGCTTCCAGATTGATGCTGGCGTCCTCGCGGATGGCGGTGTGGGGGCAGCCGCCGGTCTCCACGCCGATGATGCGCGCCGCTTCCAGGGCTTCGTGGCGCACCAGGAACTGGGCGTCCTCTTCCGTGTAGATGTCGTTGGTGACCACGGCGATGTTGTACTGCTCGCGCAGGGCCAGGCACAGGGCCAGGGTGAGGGCGGTCTTGCCGGAGCCGACGGGGCCGCCGATGCCGACGCGCAGGGCTTGGGAGCGCGGGTTTGGAGTGCTTGCTGTCATGAACGGAATATCCGGGTGTATTGGGTTTCGTGCAGGCTGCTGGCGATGGCGTAGGCCGGCAGGTAATTGTGGGTGGACGCCAGGGGCGCCGCGACGGCCTCCCGCGCCAGTTGGGGCAGGCGTTCCCCCAGGGCCAGCAACAGGCGCTGG
>JBGSHR010000156.1:0-1772 GCA_041752155.1 Thiobacillaceae bacterium
CTGCCCAAGACCCTGTCGGAGGCCGAGGTGGAAGCCCTGCTCACCGCCCCGGACCTCACCACCCCGCGCGGCCTGCGCGACAAGGCCATGCTGGAGGCCCTCTACGCCGCCGGCTTCCGCGTCTCGGAGCTGGTGGGCCTGCCCGTGGCGGCCTTGAGCCTGAGCGAAGGCGTGGTGCGCATCATGGGCAAGGGCCGCAAGGAAAGGCTCGTGCCCCTGGGCGAAGAGGCCCTGGACTGGATCGGCCGCTACCTCAAGGAGGCCCGCCCGGCGCTGCTCAAGGGGCGCGGCAGCGAGGCCCTGTTCGTCACCGAACGGGGCGGCGCCATGACCCGCCAGATGTTCTGGTACCTGATCAAGCAACACGCCCGCACCGCCGCCATCGCCACAGCCCTCTCCCCCCACACCCTGCGCCACGCCTTCGCCACCCACCTGCTCAACCACGGCGCCGACCTACGCGTGGTGCAAATGCTCCTCGGCCACGCCGACATCGCCACCACCCAGATCTACACCTACGTCGCCCGGGAACGGCTGAAGCGGCTGCACGCGGAGCATCATCCAAGGGGGTGAAAACCGCCCCGCCGAGCCCCGCCAAATCGGCGAGGTGGCAAGCATCTGCTGGGAAGGGGTATTTTCTGGCTCGATTCGGCCGCTGGCCCATGCAGGCGGCAACGGACAAGAACACCTGTTCCGGTGCGTGGCCGAAGAAAACCCACCCAACATTCATGGGCCGGAGCCACTGGACAGACAGGCCATATAAATCAGTGAGTCAAGAATGAAAATCCGGCATGCCTCAGCATTTTTCTCTATTCAGTTCTGGATCAGGCGCTTCCTCACATTGGCGATCACGACGCTTCTGGTGAGTTGCGCTGATACCTATAACCCAATGGATCACTACGACCCCGCTGCAGTAAAAAAATCGGGACGCATAGAAGCCAAGTCCATTAGCAGGATGGAAGAGAGGCCTTGGGCAGATTCCATGGAACCACATCATCGTGGATTCCCGGTGCCGATACCCATCGGCAATCAGCAAGTTACTGTGCTGTTCCTCGGCGGAACCACACGTGGCAAATCCGGGATCCCCATTTATGAGTATCGGATACAGACCAGCCAGGGGGAGCACCTGCTCGTCTACAGTGAGTTTCCGGGTCATGAAGTGGGCGAATGTGTCGCCATCTTCCTATCCTCCCGCCCTGACTATCCACGCATGGCGCATGGTGGCGATTGCGACACTAAGCCAACTGCGCAGTCCTGAATTACCCACGGCAACGGCGGCCAGCCCGCATAGCCTGGGTTAGCCGCGAAGCGGCGTAACCCGGGGAACCTCGCCGCTCACCGCTTCAGGAACATCTCTTTCTCGATGGGGGCCGGCGTAGGCACCCCCTCTCCTAGCGCTTCAGCGGCGCGCCTCGAGGATCAGGTTGAACGGCGTCTCGGCGGCGCGGCGAAAATGCGTGAACCCCGCCTTGCGGAACACTTCGGCCAGACGCGCCTCGCCGGCCTGGGCGCCGAGCACCAGCGTGCCCCCTTCCGATATCGCATGGGCGCAGCAAACCGTGGTGGAGGCTGCGTAGTAAAGCCGCGCGACTGGCGAGAGGTTGTCCGCGACGCTGTCGTTGGCGAACGGCTCCACCAGCATCACAGTGCCGTCGGGGGCGAGGACCTTGGCAGCGTGCCGGGCCGCGGCGACCGGGTCGCCCATGTCGTGCAGACAGTCGAAGAAGCAGATGAGTCCGTAGTTCTCGCCGGGGTAGTCGGTTGCCTGGGCGACG
>JBGSHR010000157.1:0-2335 GCA_041752155.1 Thiobacillaceae bacterium
GACGAAGCGGTAGCGGGTGTCCGGCGTCGGGCCGACGTGCTTGTCGCCGCGCAGGCGCTTGAGCAGCGTCGCCTCGTGCTTCACCTCCACGTCCAGGGTGTAGATGAAGACGATGGCCGAGGGTTTGCGCGCGTCGAAGCCGCGCCGGAAGATGGTGTAGCCCACCAGCTCGTCGGCGGTGATGTCCAGGCGCGCCAGGATGGCGGCCGGCAGGGCGCTGTCGGGGTGGTCCAGGGGCAGCTTGATTTCGGTCAGACGCAGCATGCGGGGTATTCCGGGTGAAACGGGGGGTGGGGCATTTTATCGCGCCCGGGCGTCTTCCTTGGTCTGGTACATGGCGTCGTCCGCCAGGCGCATGAGGTCTTCCAGGGTGGGGGTGGCGTCGCTACAGGTGGCGGTGCCGATGCTGATGCCCACCTTCACGGGTGGGTCCAGGTCGGCGATGGGGCTCTCCACGGCGGCGCGCAGACGGGCCAGGAGGGCATCCAGCACCGGCCCGGCGGCGGTGTCCGGGAGCAGGGCCAGGAACTCGTCGCCGCCCACCCGGGCCAGCAGGTCGGATTCCCGCAGGCAGGCGCGCAATTGCCGGGCGACGTGGATCAGCACCTGGTCCCCCACGTCGTGGCCGTGGCTGTCGTTGATGGCCTTGAAGCCGTCGAGATCCATGTTGAGCAGAGTCAGGTGGCGCCCGCTGCGCTTCGCCAGGGAGAACAGGTCCTCGCCGCGGATGTTGAATTTGCGCCGGTTGGCCAGGCCGGTGAGGCTGTCCTCCAGGGCCATGGCCTTGATGCGGCGATGGGCGAACAGAGTGGAGCCCAAGGTCGTGCCCGTGGCGGTGGCGAGCAGCAGCGCCAGACCGTGGATCAGCATGCCCCAGGCCATGCTGTCGCGTTGCGCCTGGGTGCCCGCGGGCCTGGCCGCCAACTGCCATTTGCCGCCGGGGATGAGGACGTCCATGAGCACGGACTCCCGGTCCTGGAACAATGCCGGGCGGCCCAGGAACACCTCGCCGGTGGCGCCCAGGCCGTCCTTGACGCGCAGGGCGTATTCCATGGCGTCGCCCTGGCCGGGGTACATCCCGGCCTGCCGGAACACGGGGATCGGGTCGATGGCCACGGACGCCAAGCCCCAGTAGCGGGTCTGGCCGTCGGCTTCGGTAAAGAAGATCGGGATGCGGTTGATGATGCCCAGGCCGCCCTGCACCAGCTCGATGGGGCCGGCGATGACCGGCCGTTTCTCGCGCATCAGGCGCAACACGGCATCGCGCTGCTGGGTGTTGTCCAGGTAACGCAGCCCCAGGGCCTTGTCGTTGCCCTTGAGCGGATAGATGTAGCGAATCGCGTTGTCCGGCGCCATGGCCACGCTGCGGATGCTGGGCTGCATGCGCACCAGGGAGGCCGCCACCTGGCCGAACTGCTCCTGGGTGAAAGCGGGATTGGACAGCACGAAGCTGGACAGCCCCAGGCTCAGGGACAGGGTGGTGTTCAGCTCCGATTCCAGGCGCGCGCGCGCCGTCGCGGCATGGGCCTGCACCGCGGCCAACTCGGCCTGATGGCAGCGGTCTTGTTCCACCCAGATGAAGATTTCCAGCAGCGCCAAGCTGGCCAGCCCCGCCAGAATGCCGGCCAGCAAGGGATGGCGTAGCAGGATGCGGGGGAGGTGGAAATGCTTGATCAAGGGGCTGTGTCGCCCGGCAGAGTGCAGGTGTGGCACTTAGATGTAGGTATTGGGATAGCAAAGTAGGGATTTTATAGGGTGACGCGCGCCCGTCGACAGGGATTTGTCGGGGAGGGCGCCTAGCGCAATGCACCCCCGGCGGTTATTCCCAACCCTGGCCGTCGGGATGGGCCCCCGGCTTTGCTATGTCCGCTTCCCTCGATACGGCGCGATGCGCCTACTCGGGACGAACGGCCTCCTAGAGTATGGCTAAGCTCCGTTCGTGCTGAGTAGCCCGCATAGCGGGCGTATCGAAGCCTGTCCTGAGCTCGTCGAAGGGCATGAGCAGCCTTGCTGGGCAGGGTGCGTTGGACCCGGTCCGCTTCCCTCGATACGGCGCTTCCTTCGATACGGCGCTACGCGCCTACTCAGGACGAACGGGCCGCCTACGCGGGACGAAGGCCCTTGTTGGTGAAACCACTCCCGTTCGTGCTGAGTAGCCTTGCAAGGCAAGGCGTATCGAAGCATGGGGCCTTGCACGGCGAGACCAATCGAAGCTCGTCGAAGGGCATGAGCAGCCTTGCTGGGCAGGGTGCGTTGGACCCGGTCCGCTTCCCTCGATACGGCGCTTCCTTCGATACGGCGCTACGCGCCTACTCAGGACGAACGGGCCGCCTAC
>JBGSHR010000158.1:0-7531 GCA_041752155.1 Thiobacillaceae bacterium
CGAATTTCGCCGTGCGCAGCTCGTATTTGACGCTGCCGGTGCCGGCGCGGGAGATGGGGGTGTCGAAGTCGAACGGGGCGGTCATCGGGCGGGTCGGGGTGTAGGGGCCAGGGCAAGATTAACCGCAAGCGCGCCGCCCTGTCCCCGCTTCGCCTCCACTTGTGGCGCGCTCCAGTGGTGTTGCCGCCGGGCTCTCCGCTACTATGCCCGGGCTGCGGTCCGGCGATGAGCCGGGCCGCGCGCATACCAACCACAATCCACCACACATGAGGAGACGCGTGTGAGCAACAAAATCAAAGTCGCGCTATTGGGCCTGGGCAACGTGGGCGAGGCCTTCGCCGAACACTTCCTGGCCAAGATCCAGGAAGAGCATATCGACGTGGAAATCGTCGCCGTGGCCAGCCGCAAGCTGGACACCCCGGTGGCCCTGGGCTTTGCCCACAGCAAGGTGCCGGTGTTCCAGGACGCCATGGAGGTGATCAAGCTCGGCGAGCAGGTGGACCTGATCTTCGACCTGACCGGCAATGCCGAACTGCGCCAGAAACTGCGCGCCGGGCTCCAGGCAAGCAACAACCGCCACACCGTCATCGCCCCCGAGGTGTTCGCCCGCCTGCTGTGGAACTTCTTCGGCGAGCGCCAGGCCCTGCCGCAACACGCGCAAACGGGTTATTAAGCCCCGCTAAATCCCCCCTGGCCCTTTGGGGAAGGGGGGATGCCACCAACGCCTGCCTTCGGCGTCAAAGCCGCTCCCACACCGTCATCTCCGCCAGCGTGTGCTGGTATTTGCGTTGCGTCTCCCGGATCACGAAGGGCACCGCCCGGGGTTCGGCGATGCGGCGGAAATTCGCGTCCAGGATGGCGTGCAGGCCGTCCAGGGTGGTGACCGGCTGGCCGTGGCGCAGGAAGCCGCCCAGCCATTCCTCTTTCGCGGTGAAGTCCTCCAGCCAGGTGTAGGGCGAGGTGAGCACCAGCAGGCCGCCGGGATTGATGCGCTGGTGTACGTCCTCCAGGAAGCTGCGCGGGCGGACCATGCGGTCGATCAGGTTGCCGGCGAAGATCAGGTCGTAGCCGGTGAACTGGGGCTTCAGGTTGCCGGCGTCGCCTTGCCAGAATTCCACCTTGCGGGCGTATTCCGCCAGGCCCAGGTCGGCCAGACGAAGGGTGCGAGGCTCGGAGAGCTCGCCTTCCGTCGGGAGCTCATAACTGAACGCGCCGTGCTCTTGCAGGGCGATGGCCAGGCGGATGAAACGGGCGGTGAAGTCCACGCCGTGCACGACATCGAAGGCGCGGGCCAGCTCGTAGCTGCTGCGGCCGGTGGCGCAGCCGATGTCCAGGGCGCGGCCCTTGGGTCGGCCTTGCATATGTTGCAGGCATAGTTCGGCGCAGGCTTTGGGGAAATTGGGCACGTCGAAGTATTCCCGGCCGTAGTGGAACTCGCAGTACTGGGCCAGCAACAGGTCGGTTTCATACAGGTTGGTGTTGGATGCTTCCACCTCGAAGGCATGAGGGTTGGGCCCCGCCTCCACGTAGCGGAAGCCGGCGTGCTGAAAGAAGTGGCGCCGGAAGGCGTAGCGGGAGTGGCGGTTGGCCTCGTTGCCGGTGGAGATCCAGCTGCCGCCCTTGATCAGGTTGTGCTTGTTGTCGAAGGTGGGGGTGGAGAAGTCGTCGTAGCAGGGGTGCACTTCGAAGCCGGGAAAGGCGTCGATGGGGGTCTCGGTCCATTGCCAGACGTTGCCCACCACGTCGCAGAAGCCGTCCGTGAAGACGAATTTGCTCACCGGGCAGGAGGAGGCCCAGTACTCCAGATTGATATTGCCCGGGGCCTTGTCCCAGTAGGGCTCGTCGGGGATGCCGGCGTGGTCCAGTAGCCGCATCCACTCATCCTCCGTGGGCAGACGGATGGATTTGCCGAGCACCTCGCTGCTCCAGTTGCAGAAGGCCTTGGCCTCCAGGTAGTTCACGTCCACCGGCCAGTCCCAGGGCATGGGAATTTCTTGCAGCAGGGTGCGGTAACGCCAGTTGCTTTCGTCCAGATTGCCACCCGCGAGGCGCACCCAGAACAAGGGGTGCTCGGCCTTGCGCCAAGCCAGCCATTGTTGACCCTCACGGCTCCACCATTTGTTTTCCCGGTAACCGCCGGCCTCGACGAACTCCAGGAATTCGGCATTGCTGACCAGATGGCGCGAGGCCTTGAACGGCGCCACATCGGCCGTGCTGTGGCCGTACTCGTTGTCCCAACCGTACTGGTTGTGGTCCCGGCTCTTGCCCAGGATGACCTGGCCGCCGGGCACCGGCAGCAATTCGTTGCCAGGGGGTTCGCCGGTGGCGTGGCAGGTGGTCCAGAAGGCGTCGTGCTTCAGGTGGTGCAGAGGGGTTTGGCGGATCAGGACGGAAGAGGTCTCCAGGTGGATGCGTTCGTGCTCGATGCCCATGAGCACCACCCAGAGGGGATCGTTCCAGCCGATGGGCAGGGTGATGGGCGCGGTGCGGATCACCTCCCGCACCACTTCCTTGGCCTGGTGGCGATACGCCCGCACCGCCTGCACCTCGGGCCAGTCGTAGTGGGTGGCGTTGAGGTCGTCCCAACTCATCTCGTCCACGCCGATGGCGAACATGGCCTCGAATTCCGGGTTGATGCGGAAGTCGATGAGCTTGGCCAGGTTGAGCTTGTTGATATAGAAGGTGGTGGTGTGGCCGAAGTAGAAGATGTGGGGATGGCGCAGGGGGTCGGGCTGGACGTAGAAGGCGGCGTCGCTGGCGAAGGTGTCGAACAGGCGCTCGTACAAGGCCGTGGTCTTGTCGAAGTAATCCAGCAGCTTCAGCCGCATTTCCTCGGGACTGCCGGCGTCCAGCAGCAGGTTGCGGGTATGGAAGTCGCGCAGGGTATTCATGGTGAATGAGACGGAGCGGGGTTGGCTTGGCCTGCCTATGGTACAGACGCATCGAGTCCCTGCAAGCGTTGCCGCTGTCGATAGCCAGGCCGCCCCTCCAGGTGGGGGGTTGCCTCCGTCGGCCTGCTTGGCCCTGGCTTTGGGAGGTCGGCCCCAATTCGGCTTAAAAGGGGAGGTTGCGTTGGGAGCCGTGCCGTGGAGGCTGGCGTGATGCGTACAGGTGACGTTAAAATGCAATGATTATGTTGCAAAAAGTAATCTCTTTGAACACGTCAGCCTGCCCCCTCTGGGTCTATAAACTCTTCCCGTTTCTGCGCTGGTGGCCTTCGGTCAATGCCAGCACAAGCCGCGACGATGCCATGGCCGGTATCACCGGCGCCCTCATTGTGCTGCCCCAGGCCGTGGCCTTCGCCACCATTGCTGGCTTGCCGCCGGAATACGGCCTCTACGCGGCCATGGCCCCGGCCATCGTCGCCGCCCTGTTCGGCTCTTCCTGGCATCTGGTGTCCGGTCCCACCACCGCCATCTCCATCGCCGTGTTTGCTTCGGTAAGCCCCTATGCCCAGCCGGGCACGCCCGAGTTCATCGGCCTGGTGCTCACCATGACCTTCCTTACCGGTCTGTTCCAGTTGCTTCTGGGGGTGGCGCGCATGGGGGTGTTGGTCAACTTCATTTCCCATACCGTGGTGATCGGCTTCACCGCCGGTGCCGCCATGCTCATCGCCGGCAGCCAGATCAAGAATTTCTTCGGTGTGGATATCCCGCGTGGCACGCCCTTCTTCCAGACCCTGGAACTGTTCGTGGAGCATTTGGGCAACATCAATCCCTACGTCATGTCGGTGAGCGTGGTGACCCTGGTGGTGGGCATCCTGGCCAAGCGCTACCTCCCCAAGCTGCCTTATATGATCGTCGCCATGGTGGTAGGCAGTCTGTTCGCCTTGGGCTTGAACGCCAGCTACGGCGTGGACACGACCCACATCCGCACCGTGGGGGCATTGCCCTCTGGTCTGCCGCCCCTGTCCATGCCCGATTTTTCCTTCCATGGCATGTCCCAGATGCTGTTCCCGTCCTTGATCATCACCATGCTGGCGTTGACTGAGGCGGTGTCCATCTCACGCGCCATCGCCTCCCGCTCCGGCCAGCGCATCGATGGTAACCAGGAGTTCATCGGCCAGGGCTTGTCCAATATCGTCGGCAGTTTCTTCTCCGGCTATGCCGCTTCCGGCTCCTTCAACCGCAGTGGCGTCAACTACGCGGCGGGGGCTCGCACCCCCATGGCGGCGGTGTATGCCTCCCTGTTCCTGGTGGTGATCCTGCTGCTGGTGGCGCCCCTCGCCGCCTACCTGCCCACCGCCGCCATGGCCGGCATCCTGTTCCTGGTGGCCTGGGGATTGATCGATGTGCATCACATCGGCGTTCTACCCAAGGTCAGCCGTCAGGAAACGGTGGTGTTGTGGGTCACTCTGATCGGCACCTTGATCGACCTGGAAAAAGGCATCTTCTTCGGTATCGCCCTGTCCCTAGCCCTTTACCTCTACCGCACTTCCCGCCCGACCCTGGAGGCTGTGCTGCCGGATACCGATCCCACCAGTTATCACTATGTCCCCGTGGATGACCGGCCCGAATGCCCCCAGGTGAAATTGGTGCGTTTGAATGGTTCCATTTTCTTTGGCGCGGTTGCCCACCTGCAGCAGCAGTTTCAGGAATTGGAGGAGGCTAACCCGGACTTGAAGCACGTGGTGGTCATGGCCCACGGCATGAACTTTGTGGACTTGGCCGGTGCTGAACTCCTGGCGGAACAGGCGCGCACTTGGCACAAGAAGGGGGGTGGCCTGTATTTCTACCGCATGAAGGATAGCGTCGTGGAGACCCTGCAGAAGGGGGGCTTCATGGACGATATCCGGGAATACAACGTCTTTCCGGTCGGGGTGCGGCCCTCGGATATCCTGTACCGGCAGTTGGATAAAAATATCTGTTCTGCCTGCCCCCGGCATGTGTTCGCGCAATGCCATAGCGCGGATGGAAATCCGGAGCCGCGGGCCGTTGCGGCGCAGCCGGAGTCCACCGCTCCCGCCATGCCGTAAGCGTTGGCCTCAGTGGTGCGCCATAACGCTTAGGTAGCCATTTCGACGCTTATTTTTCTCCCCACCGGCCATAGCTTGGTGGTGCAAGTCGTGTCTTTCCAGATGCCGCCGTCGCTTGTTCGTGTTGGACGTAGGACCGGCGAGTTCTGGGAGTGGACCGAGTCATGCCTTCGCACTCAGCCCTTCTCCAGTTCATAGCGCTTCAGTTTTCTCCACAATGACACCCGATCGATGCCGAGTATCTGCGCCGCCAGGGTCTGGTTGCCGTGGGTCTCCTTGAGCACCCACAGGATATAGCCCTTCTCCTGTTCATTCAGTGTGGGTAGATGGCCGTCTTTTTTTCGGAAGGCACGCAAAGAGAGTTCGCGCAGGTCGTCGGGCAGGTGGCCGGTTTCGATGGTTGGGCTGGTGCTGATGGCCACGGCGCGTTCGATGATGTTTTCCAGTTCGCGCACGTTGCCGGGGAAGTCGTAGGCCTTGAGCAGATCCAGCATATGGGGTTCGATCGTGTGGACGGTTTTGCGCATCAGGCCGGTGCACTTGGCGAGGAAATGGTAGGCCAGCAGCGGAATGTCTCCGCGCCGTTCCGACAGGGGCGGAATATGCAGGTTGACCACGTTGAGGCGGTAATAGAGGTCCTGGCGGAAGCGGCCCTGTTTCACCTGCTCCGGCACCTCCCGATTGGTGGCGGCGCAGAAGCGCACATCCACTTTCACCGGTTGGGTGCCGCCCAGGCGCAGCACCTCCCGCTCCTGGATCACACGTAGCAGCTTGACCTGCATGGCGGTGGACATCTCGGTGACCTCGTCCAGGAACAGGCTGCCGCCGTTGGCGGTTTCGATGAGGCCGGTCTTGCCGGTGGCGCCGGTGAAGGCCCCCTTCTCATTGCCGAACAGCTCGTTGGCCAGCAGATCCTCGTTGAAGGCGCCGCAGTTCACCGCCACGAAAGGGCCATCCTGCCGGCCGCCGTGTTCGTGCAGGTAGCGCGCGAACAACTCTTTGCCGGTACCGGATTCGCCGGTGATGACCACGTTGCAGTTGGTGGGCCCCACCTGGCGGGCCATGTCCAGAAGCTTCTGCATGCGGGCGTCCTGGGTGATGATCTTGACCCGGCCCTGGAAGCTGTCCAGTTGCGCGCGCAAGGCCTGGTTTTCGCGTTTGAGCCTCACCTTTTCCAGGGCTGCCGCCACTACCTGGCGCACCTCGTCCAGACGGTAGGGCTTGGCGATGTAGTGGAAGGCGCCGTCCTTCATGGCTTCCACCGCGGAATCCAGGGTGGCGTAGCCGGTGATCATGATCACCTCGGTGTTCGGTGCCAGTTCGCGGCTGCGGCGCAGCACCTGCATACCATCCACCTTTTCCATCTTCAGGTCCGTGAGCACCAGGTCGAAGGCTTGGGTTTCCAGCAGGCCCAGGGCATTGGCGCCACTGGTGGTGGCGGTGACGGTGTAGCCCTCTTTCTTGAGCACGTGTTCCAGGTTGCGCAAGGCGACGCGCTCGTCGTCCACCAGTAGCAGATGGCCGAGAGACTGGGGGGGGCGGGGAGGCGGCACGACCGTGGGGGTTGGGTTCATGTCAGGCTGGAAGTCGGGGCTGTTGCGAGGGTAGTGCCGCGTTTTGTGGCAGACGGATGTGGAAGGCGGTGAAAGAGGCGCCATTGTGCGGATCGGTGCCGCTCTCGGCGGCGATGCAGCCGCCGTGTTCCTCGACGATGCCGCGCACGATGAACAGGCCCAGGCCCGAACCCTTGCTGGCTTCCTTGGTGGAATAGAACGGATCGAAGATGCGCGGCAGCACCTCGGCGGGGATGCCGGCGCCGTCGTCGCGCACCTGGATGTCCACCACCTGCGTGTTCGCATCGCAGTGGGGGCGGCCCTGGTGGCAGGCCGGCGTGGCCGGGTCGCCGGCGCGCCGCATGGACACGCTGATGCGTATCTCGCCGGTCCCGTCCTGGGCCTCCACGGCGTTCTTGATCAGGTTGAGAAAAACTTGCTGCAGGCGCGGCTTGTCGGCCTGTATCCGCAGGTCCTCGGGGATATCCAGGTGGATGGCGATGCGGGGCGGGATCTCCTTGCGAATGAAGCGCAAGCTCTCCTCTACCGTGCTGCGCAGCGCCACGGCTTCGCGTTGGAAGTCTCGTTGGCGTGCGTAGTCCAGCAGGGAGCGGACGATACGCTGGGCGCGGGTGGTTTCGGTGTCTATCTGGTCCAGCAGTTCATGCAGTTGCTCCGGGTCGGTGCTGCCCTTTTCCTCGAGCAGGATCTGGGCCGAGGTGGAGATGTTCGATAGAGGATTGTTGACTTCGTGGGCCACGCCGGAGATGAGGCGTCCCAGGGAGGCCAGGCGGTCGGCCTGGATCAACTGCTCCCGCTGGCGCAGGCGGATCTCGTCCAACACGTGGTTGAAGGCGCGTACCAGGGAGGTGATCTCCCGGTCGCGGGAGGCCAGGACAAGTTGCGCTTTGTTGCCGGTGGCGATGGCTTCCATGCGGGTTTCCATGTCCTTGAGGGGACGCACGATGCCGCGCGAGACTACCGCCGCGGCCAGCGCCAGCAA
>JBGSHR010000159.1:0-4389 GCA_041752155.1 Thiobacillaceae bacterium
ATCCTGCGCCGTGCCGACGAAACCACCGGCGAAACCGCTGGCGAAACCGCCGACGACGAAGCGCGCGACACCCCGCGCTATGCCTTCATCCACGCCTACTACCAGGAACTGGCCTACAGCCGGATCACGCCGGCGCGACGGAGCGGCCTTCATGCCCGGGTGGGCACCTGGTTCGAGACGGCATGGGGCGATCAAACCCAGGATTTTGCCGCCGAGCTGGCCCTGCACTTCGAGCGGGGGCGGGATTACCCGCGCGCGGTGGGCTACCTGAAACGGGCCGCGGACAATGCCAACAGCCGCCATGCCCCCCACGAGGTCATCAGCCTGCTGCGGCATGCCCTGCACCTGCTGGAAAAACACCTTGCGCCCACTCCGGACCGGGCCCAGCTGGGACTGGCGCTGCTCGCCGACCTGGGCACCGCCATCCAGACCACCCATGGCTTCGCGGCCCCGGACCTCGCCACCATCCATCAGCAGGCCCTGGCCTACAGCCGGCAGACTGAGGTCGCCCCCCAGACCCTGCCCTTCTTGTGGGGTAGTTGGGGCTACCACACCGCGCGCGCTGAATTCGACCAGGCCGTGACCCAGATCGAGGAGATGCGCGCCGCCATGGCGGCCGGCGGCGACCCGGTCTGGCTGATCGGCACCGAGGTGGCCCGGGGCGGCGTGCATTGGCATCAGGGACAGCTGGAAGCCGCCCGCGCCCTTCTGGAACACGGTCAATCGCTGTACGGCGCGGATACCCACCCCACCCTGTTCCGCCTCTACACCCAGGACCCGGACGTGCTCTGCCGTTTCTTCATGAGCCTGGTCGACTGGTTGCAGGGGTATCCGCAACGCGCGGCGGAAACCCTGGAGGTTGCCCGGCAACGCGCCGATACCCTGGATCACCCTTTCACCCGGGCCTTCGTCTTGTGGGCCGACTGCATGCTGAGCCAGTTCCGGGGCGACGTGGAGCACCTGCGCAGCGCCAGCATGCAAATGCAGGCCATGGCCGACGATCATGGTTTCACCATGCTGACCGCCATGGCGGGCCAATTCCGGGGCTGGACCCTGGCCGTGCAAGGAGAACCGGAGGCCGGCATTGCGCTCATGCGGGAGGGGCTGGCGTTGCTGCGCGCCACCGGGGCACGCATGCTGCTGAGCTATTTCTCCGCCCTGCTGGCCCATGCCCACTTGATCGCCGGTCAGCGTGATGCCGGCCTGGCCGCGGCGGACGAGGCCCTGGAGATCGTCGATTCCCACGGAGAGCGCTTTTATCTGGCGGAGATCTGGCGACTCAAGGGCATCCTGCAACCAAGGACCGAGCCATCCGCCGAAGCATGCCTACGCCGCGCAATGGATCTGGCCCAGGACCAGGGCGCCCATGCCTTCGAGCTACGTGCCGCGGTGGATCTGGCGGAGCTATGGCACCAGCAGGGAAAGCGCGAACACGCCCGGCAATTGCTCGAAAGCGTCTGCCGGCAGTTCACCGAAGGCTTTGATAGCGCGGATTTCCGACACGCCGGCCAGCTGCTCGACCGGTGCGCCGCCAGCCCGGGGCAGGACACACGAGTGTGAGCGGCCAGGAACAACAAAATCAAACAGCCAGAATGGCCGAAGCCGGTCTTGCGAGCAGGACAAAAACGCGAAGCGCGTTCTTATAGGCACTCGACGCGGTTGCGGCCCCCGGCCTTGGCCAGGTAGAGCGCCTTGTCCGCCCGCGCCAGGAGGGCCTCTATGCCCTCGTCCGGCTGGTAGGTGGCCAGCCCGAGACTGATGCTGAGATGCCCCACGCCGGAGAACTCATGCTCGGCCACCAGCGCACGGAGCTTGTCGGCGAAATGCTTGGTTTCTTCGCAATCGCTATGGGTGGCGAGAATGGCGAATTCCTCGCCGCCCCAGCGAGCAAAGAAGTCTTGGGCGCGGATGTGGGTGGATATGAGCCGGGCAAGTTCGACCAGTGCGGTATCTCCCGCTTGGTGGCCGTAGGTGTCGTTGACCTCCTTGAAATGATCGATGTCCAGCATGACAAAGGTCAGCGGCATCGTATGGCGCCGCGCGCGGCTGACTTCCACCGACAAGACCGAATCGAACTTGCGGCGATTGGGGAGCCGGGTCAGGGTGTCGGTGTCGGCGAGCAGTTGCAAGGCCTCCTCCGCCCGCTTGCGGTCGGTGATGTCGCGGACGATGCCGATGCCGCACCATTTGCCCTTGATCTGGACCGTGGAAAGGGACAAATCGATGGGAAATTCGCGGCCATCCCGGTGCCGGGCGGTAAGCTCGGTGGTCTTGTCGATCAGCCCCCCCTTGCCGGTAACGATGAAATGGCTGAAGGCGGCATCGTGCCGCGCTTTCATTTCGGGCGGCATCAGCAGGGAGTGCAGCCGCTGTCCCAGCATCTCCGCGCGGGTGTAGCCGAACAGCTTCTCCGCCGCCGCATTCCAGAAGGTGACACGGTCTTCGTGATCGATCATGACGATGGCGTCCTGGGCGGCCCCGGTGACTCGTTGCAGCACGGCCTCCCGTTCCGCCAGTTCGGCGGTGCGCTGGGCGACCAGGTCTTCCAGTTCTTCGTTACCGAACTTCAGGAGGGTCTCGGCTTCCTTGATGGCGGTGATGTCGGTGCGGATGGAGACATACCGGTCGGGGTGGCCGTCGTCGCCGGCGAAGGGCCGGATGGTGGTGTCGACCCAGTAGTGGCTGCCGTCCTTGCGGCGGTTGCACACCTGGCCGCGCCAAACCTTTCCGGAGGCTATGGTGCGCCACATGTCCTGGAAGAACGCCTTGGGGTGTTGGCCGGAGTTGACGATGCTGTGGTCGCTGCCGAGCAGTTCCTCCCGTGAGTACTGGCTGATCTCGCAGAAGCGGTCGTTGGCATAGACGATGCGCCCCTGGCGGTCGGCAATGCTGACGATGGCGTGTTCGTCCAGGGCCTGCTTCTGGAATTCCAGATCGCGCAGGCTGAGGCGAAGCTGTTCGGATTTGTCCGACAGCCTGAACATGAGACCGGACATGTTCCGTTGCACATAGAAGGCGATCCAGCCGCTGACCAGGGTCGCCACGGCCGTGCCGACCAGCAGGAAGAGATAGGCCAGGCGCTCCTGCTCGGCGGCCAGCCTGCTGGCCTGCTCCACTTCTTGATGCTGCATTTCAATGAACTGGCCGAGGATGCTCAGAATGCTTTCCTGGGCCGGCATGGCCAGTTCGAGCAGTGCATCCTCGGCCTGGTCCCGTTTGCCCTCGAAAATCAGATTCAGGACACGTTCCTGCTGCCGCACCGTGTCCGCGGCGGCCTGGCGCTGCTTTTCCAGAAGCGCCAATTCCTCGGGGATCAGGGGCTGTTTCAGGAGTGCCTGACGTGCCGCGCCGAACTCAAGAGAGAGTTTCTTGAAGCGCATGACAAACTCGTCGGCCAGAAAAGGATCGTCTTCGTGAACGATCTGGAACAGCAGATAGGCGCGCTCCCGCGAGGTGTCGTACATGCGGTGGGCAAGCTGAACATCCGCGGAATGAACCTCGGAAATCTCTCGCATGCTTTCCTGGATGCGATTCAGGCGCATGAGCGTGGTCGCGGCCAGCACCAGCATCAGCGTGATGACCACGCCGAATCCGAGACCGATGACTCTGGTTGCATGCCGACTCAGGATGTTCTCCTGACCTATCCCCATCACCCGCTCCATCTGCTTAACGGCCTCAACTCATATAGGGCTAAAGATATATGAAAGTAGTCTGAACAAATCGGGACTTTCCAATAAACATGAGCGAGATCAAGCGGTAAGGCGCTCAGGAGACACTGATTTATTCCCACGCGGTCCACATGGGAATAAATCAGTGTCTCCCTCAAGGGTCAGATGCTTCCTGGGCCTATCTTGATGGGCAAAAACACCGAAACGAGCTGGCTCACCTGTTTCATACCAGGGAGCCGCCATCGCCTCCGTGCCCGTTGGCGGCCCCGGGCGCGCGCCGCCCAGGCAGATAAGTAAACCCAGGCAGACAAGTAAACCCAGACCAGACCGGCAAGGGGGCGTGTCAGTCGCCCGCTTCCTCGCTGAGCTCGAGCGGCCGGCCGACGTTCAGGCGAAAGCGGCCGCGGCCGGTCTTTTCGATGGCGAGGTAGGGGCAGCGCTCGGCGAGCCGGCGCTGTAGCAGGATCAACCTGGCATCCAGGTTGTCGGTGATGTCCGGCAGCTTGAGGGAGGCGTCCAGGCGCAGTTCCCGGTTGGTGAACTCGACCCGGCCGGCCCGGACATGCTCGCGCAGGAGTTTCCAGACGATGGCGCCGGCCACGCCCTTGATGAGGTATTCGTTGTCCACGAACACGCTGCGGTCGGCGGGGAAATGCCGGACCAGGACCGGCGCGCCCCGGACTGCCGGCATCGGGGCGGGGGCGGCCACGTGGTTGGCGGC
>JBGSHR010000160.1:0-4968 GCA_041752155.1 Thiobacillaceae bacterium
GCGCTCATTGCTGGCCCGCAGCCGGGCCACGGCCCGTTCCAACTGGTCGAAGGCCTCGCTGAGCACGGGCAGGGCGGCGTTGGCGGCATCGCTAAGAACCAGTTGCTTGCCACGCCGGAACAAGGACACGCCGAGATAGTCTTCCAGTTGCTTGATGAGCTGGCTGACCGCCGCCGGCGTGACGTGCAGCTCTTCTGCCGCCCGGGCGAAGGAGGTGTGCCGGGCGGCGGCCTCGAAGGCGCGCAGGGCATTCAGGGACGGGAGTTTTCTTGACATAAGAATTTCTAATCAATAGCCGAATAAAGTCTCGTTTGTATGGCTTTATAGCGCCAGATACTGTGCGAGTCAGATAGTTTTTGTGAATGGAATAGTCATGAGCGCCAATGCCGTCTACCTGCTGGTCACCGCCTCGGCTTTTTTCTGGGGGGGCAATTTCGTCCTGGCCGGACCGATCCTGGCCGACCTGTCTCCCTGGTGGGCGGCGGCCCTGCGCTTTCTCCTGGCGGCCGCGCTGATGCTGGGCGTGGCCGTCCTGCGGCGCGAGGATCTGCCGGGTCTGTTGCGCCGTCACGCCCCGGTCTATCTGTTGCTGGGCACGGTGGGCATCGCCGCCTTCAATCTGCTGTTCTTCTCCGCCATGCAGAGCACCTCGGCCGACAACGGCGCCCTGATCATGGCCACCAATCCTTTGCTCACCACCCTGCTGGCGGCCGCCTTTCTGGGGGAGCGTCCCAGCCCACGGCATCTGGCGGCCCTGCCGGTGGCCCTGGCCGGTGTCGCGGTGGTCATTTCCCAGGGGGATCTGGGGCGCCTGACCAGTCTGCGCGTGGCCCGGGGCGATGTGCTCATGCTGGCCGCCAACCTGTCCTGGGCCCTGTTCAACGTGCTCTCGCGCCGTTTCATGCCCCCGGGTTCGCCTATCGGCCATACCGCTCTGATGATGACGGCGGGGGCCGGCATTCTGCTGGCGGTGGCCATGGCAAGCGGTGGAGCCGTGGCCATGCCGGGGGCCGAGGCGGGCATGGCCCTGGTGCTCATGGCCGTGGCCGGCACGGTGCTGGCCTACCTGTTCTGGGGCATGGGCATCCAGCGTCTGGGCGCCGGCCGCACGGCCCTGTTCCTCAATCTGGTGCCCGTGTCCGCCATGCTGGTGGGGGCCGGTCTGGGCACGCTGCCCACCTTCGCCCAGTTGTTGGGCGGCCTGCTGGTGCTGGGCGGCGTCACCCTGGCCATGGCGCCCATGGGGCGAGCGGCGCGGGTGTGAGCCAGACGGCGGGGCGTGCAGGTTTCAGGCGGCCCATGCTGTCAGGTCCGTTAATCTACGCCTCTGTCCGAGTCCTTTTTTTGTTGAGAGCTTGGTGGGCGCTTGCGAGACGCGGCCCGCCAGAAAGCCGATCCATGCCCGCCATCCCGTCCCACCCCTTGCGGTCTCTGCGTTCCCGGGACTATCGCATCTATTTCACCGGGCAACTGGTGTCCATGGCCGGCACCTGGATGCAGCAGATCGCCATGGGCTGGCTGGCCTACCGGCTGACCGATTCCGCCCTGGTCCTGGGTCTGCTGGGCTTCGCCAGCCAGGTCCCCATCCTGTTGTTCGGCGCCCTGGGGGGGGTGTGGTCGGACCGCATGGACGGGCGGCGTCTGATGATGTGGACCCAGTCCCTGGCCCTGTTGCAGGCCCTGGTCCTGGCGTTGCTGACCTGGCAGGGCTGGATCACGCCCAGCCTGTTGTTGTTCATGGCCTTCCTCATGGGCTGTATCAACGCCCTGGATATGCCCGTGCGCCAGTCCCTGGTGGTGCATCTGGTGGAGGACCGGACGCAACTGCCCAATGCCATCGCCCTGAACTCCATGCTGATGAATGCCACCCGCTTCGTCGGCCCCGCCCTGGCGGGTTTCATCATCACCGTGGCGGGGGAGGCGGTTTGCTTCGCCCTGAACGCCGTCTCCTACCTGGCCGTGCTGCTGGCCTTGCTGGCCCTGCGCGCGCGGCCCAGGGGCGATGCCTCCAAGGCCGCGTTGAGCGCCTTGAAGGAAGGCCTGAGCTACACCTTCGGCCACGCCGACATCCGTCTGTTCCTGATGCTGGTGGCCACCGTCAGCTTCCTGGTCACGCCCTACGTGGTGATGATGCCCCTGTACGCCAGGACCATCTTCCACGGCGATGCCCAGACCCTGGGCCTGTTGGTGAGCAGTGCCGGCGTCGGCTCCCTCCTGGCCGGCATCTTCCTGGCGACACGGGCCTCCATCGACGGCCTGGCCCGCCGGGTCTCCCTGGCGGCGACCGTGAGCGGCGGGGCCCTGGCCCTGTTCGCCCTCAATACCCACCACGGGTTGGCCTATCCGATCCTGATGGTGATGGGCTTCTGCGTGGTGCTCATCGCCGCCGGCAGCAACACCCTGCTCCAGATCTGGGTGCGGGACGACATGCGCGGCCGGGTCATGGCTACGTTCTCCATGGCCTTCCTGGGGGTCGCCCCCCTGGGCAGCCTGGTGGTGGGCAGCCTGGCCCATGGCATGGGCATCCGTCCGACCTTGTTCATTTGCGGGGCGCTGACCATAGGCGTGGGCTTGCTCCACAACCGGCGGCTGCGTGCGAGGGCGGCGCTTGGGTAAGCGCTGAGGGTCGGGCTTATCGAGTGTTTAACGCCGCGTGGCGGAAGCAATCCACGGTGTGGTCGTTGACCATGCCGGTGGCCTGCATGTGGGCATAAACAATGGTGGAGCCCACGAACTTGAAGCCGCGCTGTTTCAGGTCCTTGCTGATGGCGTCGGACAGCGCCGTGCGGGCGGGGATCTGGTTGAGGTCGCGCCAGGTGTTGCGGATGGGGCGGCCGTCGACGAAACGCCAGAAATAGGCATCCAGGCCGCCGAGCTCCTCGCGAATCCTGAGGGTGGCGCGGGCGTTGCCGATGGCGGCGGCGATCTTCAGCTGGTTGCGCACGATGCCCGGGTCCGCCAGCAGACGCGCCACGTCCGCCTCCCCATAGCCAGCGATGCGCTCGGCGTCGAAATCATGGAAGGCGCGGCGATAGCCGGCGCGCTTCTTCAGGATGGTGAGCCAGGACAGCCCGGCCTGGGCCCCTTCCAGGATGAGGAACTCGAACAGGGCGCGCTCGTCGTGCAGGGGCACGCCCCATTCCCGGTCGTGATAGGCCTGATACAGCGGATCGTCGCCGCACCAGGCGCAACGGGTTGGGGGCTGGCTAGTCATAGAGATCGAACTTGTCGATGCGCTCGCTTTCCCGCTCCGCATCCGCGACCCACTCCCGGAGCGCGGGCAGCGCCAGGATGGCGTTGGCGTAATCCTGGGCCGCGCCGTCCAGGGGCACGGCATAGGTCTGGAAGCGCAACACCACCGGCGCGTACATGGCGTCGGCGATGGTGAAGCGACCGAACAGGAAATCGCCCCCCACACCGAAACTGGCGCGGCAATCGTTCCACAGCGCCTGGATGCGCGCGATGTCCTTCAGGCTCTGGGGGGTGCGGCCCTGGTCGGGATAGCGGCCGCGGATGTGCATGGACATGGCCTGGCGCAGGCCGGCGAAGCCCGCGTGCATCTCCGCGCTGACCGAGCGCGCCACCGCCCGGGCGGCCTGGTCCCGGGGCCAGAGCTGGTGTTCCGGCAAGCATTCGTTGAGGTACTCGCAGATGGCGAGGGAGTCCCACACCTTGAGCTCGCCGTCCTGGAGCAGCGGCACCAGGCCGGAGGGCGACCAGGGGGCCAGGGCCTGGGCCGTATCCGGGCGATACAGGGGAATGCGCAGCTCCTCGAAGGGAATGCCCAGGTGGCGCAGGACGAGCCAGGGGCGCAAGGACCAGGACGAGTAGTTCTTGTTGCCGATGACCAGGGTCAGCTGATTCATGATGGGATGCTTCCTCGTTGTATGTGGTGATCGATGTCAGAACCCGTATTCCCGCGCCTGCTTCTGGGCCGGACGGTGCTTGGCCTGGCTCTTCCAGGCGGCGATGGCCGCCGCGCTCTGCCAGTAGGAAACCGAGATGCCCGGCTCGTCCCGCCGGCCCTGGGCCAGGCTGCGTACTTCGCCATGAAAGCCGCTAGTTGCTCATGGGCCTGCGCCGTTTCCCGTGGGCGCGGCAGGGCCCGACAGCTCGGCCAATTCGCTGTGGATGAAGGCGAAGATCATGGCCCGATAGACGCTTTCCACCACCACCGGGCTGGCGCCCAGTTCGTCGGCCAGGTCGGTCACCTTGATGATGACCTGTTCCACCCGTTGGGGCGCGTGCACGTCGGCGGCTGTTTGCTTGAAGCGGGCGGCCTGTTTTACGTAGCCGCCCCGTTGCGCCAGCAGGGCGACGATCTGGCGGTCCAGGTGATCGATGTGGGTACGGACTTCGTCCAGGGATGCGCATTCGTTCATGGCGTTCCTCTCCTAGTGTCATTCGATTTGTTTGCGTCCCGGCGCCAGCACGCCGGCCAGGGTCCGCCATTGGTAGAGCGACAGGCCCAGACTGATGCAGGCCGCGCCCAGCCACACCCGCACCGGCACCGTCTCGCCGTTCAGCAGGCTGCCCAGGAGCAGGGCCAGCACTGGCGTGATCAGGGTGATGAGGGCCACGCGCCCGGTCTCCAGGTGCTTGATGATGTAATAGTACAGAGCGAAGCCCAGCACCGAGCCGAATACGCCGAGATAGACGATGGCCGCTCCGGCACGGGCCTGGATATGCCCGGGCAGGTGGCCGTCGGCCAGGGCCCAGACCAGCAGGAACAGGGGCAGGGATACCGCCAGGGTGCCGGTGGTGATGGCCAGGGGCGGGCTGTCGTCGCCGATGCGCTTGATCCACACCAGGCTGGCGGAATACATCAGCACCGCCAGCAGCAAGGCCGACATGCCGGCCAGGGCATGGGGGCCGCCCAGCTTGCTCTCGGCGAGGAAGACGATGCCGAGCCCGGCCATGCCCAGCGCCATGCCCGCCAGCTTGGCCGGGGCCAGGGCCTGTTCCTCC
>JBGSHR010000161.1:0-11766 GCA_041752155.1 Thiobacillaceae bacterium
CGAACTTATGTCCAGCGCGGCGAACCGCCACAACACGGATCGCCTACGACTGCGCGGCCTCCCGGCTTACGCTGCGCTAGAACTTCTCATAATTGGGGCCTTCTCATAATGGCCGTTATGGAAAGATTTTCATAACGGCCACAAGCGGCCCGTCGAGGTGGCTATCGAATTTCAATAGACGGGACTGGTCCCGAGCAACTTGAGTGTCTGGTCTTCGGCGAGCAAATCGGGGGCTAGGCTGCCTCAACTCGGCCATCTACGGTCGTTCGCCGGTCTCCGAAATCAATGGAATGAACGGCAGCAGCACACCAGATAGCCGACTGTCATGACGTCGAGGTAGATGCCGGGTCATCGGCCGAACCCGACATTCAAACAAAACATGCTCAAGCAGCCCTCCGGCCGTCTGCTGTACTCAGTTTTCTGCCCTACAGTGTCAGGGGTTCTCAGACCGGAACTGACTCACTCGGGGCGTTCGCTGCTGGCTACCCGTGCGGCTGGAGCTCGGCCTGAACCGACACTCATCTCAACCTGGTACCGGCCGTTCACCAATGACCGCTTTCTTCGGCATCGAAGGCGTAGTAGCGACCGACAAGCACGGGTCCGAAGAATCCATGTCATTTGGAAATGGCGCTCTGCTTGATGTGCCGAACTGTTTCCCGGATGAGCGCATCGATCAGGTTGACATCGATTTCAGGCTGGAGGTCTTCGGCCGTGCCCTTTTTACCCGTCGACGCGATGTGAACCGCATTGCCTTCCCATGCGACGACGGCCTCGCCGCCACAGTGGCGGCAGTAGACATGATCGCCGCTGTGGTGTCCGCGTTGCACCACGATGGTCGGCCCGCATAGGGGGCATTCCTGCACCGGGATGCCGGATTCGCTGAACCCAACCACGGTATCGAGTTTGCCGTTTTGGCCCAACGCTACAAATCGGGTGCCCAGTTCAGCATCGAATTGGGCGCCCAGATTTTCTTTGATGATGGACAGCGCCTTGGCGACGGGCATGCCGCGTCGATAAGGGCGTGTGCTGGTCATGGCATCGAAGGCATCGCAAATGCCGACGATGCGGGCGTCTATGGGGATGTCTTTGCCGCTCAGCCGCTGTGGATAGCCTTTGCCGTTGGGCATTTCGTGGTGAGAAAGCACAGCGGCGCGGGCCAGCGCCGCCAAGGGGTGCTCGGACAACAAACGGTTGCCGACTTCAGGGTGCGTCTTGATCACCGCGTACTCTTCGTCGGTCAGGGGGCCGGCCTTGTTCAGGATGGCATCCGGCACGCCGATCTTGCCCAGGTCGTGCAGGAAACCGCCCAGCGCGATGCGGGCGACATCCGTGTCCGGCAACTGGATGTCGCTGGCCAGGATGCGACTGAACTGAGAGACGCGCCAGAGATGCCCGCCGGTATAAGGGTCCCGTGCCTCGACCATCGAGGCCATGATGTAGAGGCTTTTCAGAAGTTCGGCGATGTGATCCATGGGGTCTCTTTGGGTGAAGTGGTTATGAGTCGACGTTTTAGGCCGCCAGGTTTATGCGCTGCCGTTTTGGGGTGCACTTCGACGTACGATCCAGTGATCCAGGCTCAGCTTGCCTGGGCCTGAAAGCAGCAGGGGCACGAACATGACCAGGTAGATCAGCGGCAGTTTCCAGCCGTTGTCCACGATGTTGTAGCCGTTGCCGGCATGCACGCTGGCCCAGGCGACGACGGTGAGGATGACCAGCGACACGGTGGCGAAGCGCGTGCCCAGGCCCAGCACCAGCAGAACGGGGCCGATGAGCTCGCTCCAGGTGGATATCTGCCAGCTGATTTCCGGCGGCACCACGTTGAAGGGGAAGGGAAACTGGTCCTGGATGTCGGCGAACCAGTTCTCGCCGTGCCATTTTTCCAGGCCGGACTCCCAGAATTCATAGGCCAGCAACAGTCTCAGGCCGAGGGGGGCGAACCATTCTCCAGCCCGGTCGAGCAGGCCGAAGACATCGCGGGTCATAGATGAAATACGGGTATTCAGATTCATGATGTTCTCCATGTGCCGAGAAGTGCGCCCTGATCACGCAGTTCGCGCAACAGGTCGCCGCCCGCCTGGACCAGGCGGGCGTATTGGTTGGGATCGGTCTGACCGGCGAGGTGGGCTAGGGCTTCATGCCCGCTGGGCTGCTGCTCGCGGAGCAGTTCCAACAGCCGAGCGGACAAGGGGTTCAACTGGATGAAACGCACCGCGTCGGTTTCGTCCCGGAACAGCAGGTAGCAATAAACTTGCCCATCGGGCACGGCGGGCTTGAAGCGCGGGCCGATGCGATGCACCGGGTAGTGGTAGCAAGCCAGGCGCGCGGTCGGATGTAACGCTGGACGGCCCTTTAGAAGATCGCCCTCCGGCTCGACTGCGGCCAGATCGGGTTCATCCGGGCTGACCGAGACGCTCAACTCCAGCCATTCGTAGTGCATGAATTCCGCCAGGAAAGGCAGTGCCGGGAACAGCGCCACGCCGCCCGTCTCCATCCAGTCCAAAAAAGCCTTGGGAATGTCGCGGAACAGGGGCGAATGGCTGCGGTGCTCGCTGAAAAAACGCCGTACCGTTTGCTTCCAGACTCGCGCACCAAGGAGCTGGCGTGTAATGGGGTAGCAGGCGAGCAGAAAGCTTTCCAGGTTGTTGAACAGCAGTTCCTCATACACCCGCATGCGTTTGGCCGGGGCGCCGGGTGGACGCAGGGCCCGCTTCGGGTCGCGGATGCGGGCGGCGAAAGCGGCTTGATAGTCGCTGAAGTGCATGGGCTCAGGCGACATGGCGTACCTCGCCGTTATGTAACCCCGCGGGACGCAAACCCGAATGCCGAGCTTGCAGGTGGCGTATCCGTTTCACCTCCAGCAGCAATTCGGCCAGCGGCGGGATGTTGTAGTCGCGTTCCAGCAGGGTGGGCGGCGTGCCGATGCGGGCGTAGGTGTGATCGAGCAAGTCCCAGACCGGGTCGATCACCGCCGCGCCGTGGGTGTCGATGATCAGGTCGGCCGCTTCCTGGTAATGCCCGGCCATGTGCAGATAGACGATGCGCTCGGCCGGCATGGCGTCGAGGAAGGCGCGCGGATCGAAGCCGAAGTTGACGCTGTTGACGTAGACGTTGTTCACGTCCAGATGCAGATCGCAGTCTGCATCGATCAGCACGGCGCGGATGAAGTCGATCTCGCTCATTTCGGCGATCGCGGGCGCTACATAGTAGGAGGCGTTTTCGATGGCGATGCGCCGCTCCAGGATGTTCTGGGTGCGGCGGATACGCTCCGCCACATGGCGCACGGCCTCATGAGTGAAGGGAATCGGCAGCAGGTCATAGAGATGGCCGTCGTCGCCGCACCAGGACAGGTGCTCTGTAAACTGCGCGATGCCGTACTCGTCGAGAAAACGCTTCACGCGCTTGAGGAAGATTTCGTCCAGCGGCGCGGTACCCCCCAGGTTGAGGGAAAGCCCGTGGGCGACGATGGGCCGGCGCTCGGCAAAGTGGCGCAGATCGCGGCGACGGGCGCCGCCCATGTCCAGCCAGTTTTCCGGGGCGAGTTCGAAGAAGTCGATGGCGTCGGGGATGCCTGCCTTGAGGTCGGGGATGAGTTCCCGCCTCAAGCCGAGGCCCGCGCCATGCAGTGAGGGTTCACGCATGGTCGGAACTCCGGCGGCTTACTTGTTACCGCCGCATTTGCCTTCCATTGCCTTGGCTTTGTCGCCACCACACTTGCCTTCCATGGCCTTGGCCTTGTCACCGCCACACTTGCCTTCCATGGCTTTGGCTTTGTCGCCGCCGCACTTGCCTTCCATGGCTTTGGCTTTTGCCTTGGCTTTATTGGCGCCGCATTTGCCGGTGCCGCACTTGCCGCTTTTGGCCTTGCCTTCCGTACCGGTGTCGTCGGCGGCAGCCACCATGTAGCCGCCGTTCAGGCTCTGCATGGCGAAGGGATTACCGGCTGCATGAGCAAAACTGGCGGCACCGATGGCTGCGGTCAGGGCGAGGGTGAGGGTGGTTTTTGTCGCGTTCATGTTGATTCTCCTAAGTTAAGTCATGAGCCCAAAATGGGCGGTTCATGACGATGGTCTCGGAGAACCGGGGCGTTTCAATGCGAGTGATCGTGTTCTTGATCACCCCGCTCGGCCAAAGCCTTGCGGATGCGTTCACGCGCCTCGGGGGGGAATTCGGTACTGTCGTCAACAACCTCGGCGCGCTTGCCCAACATCCGCAGGGCTTGTCGCAACAAGATCATTTGCCGCTCGAAGCGTCGGCAACTGACGCACATCCAGAGATGCATCTTGAGGCCCCAGCGTTCCCGAAAGCCCAACGGGCGTTCCTGGTTCTCCGAGATCAAGTGGCTTGCATCCTTGCATGTCAGCATCTTCATTCACCTCCGGGCGGCGGTTACTGCATTACCGACCCAGTTCCTGTCGAGACACTGCCGGAGCCCCAAACGGGCCCGATACAGCATCGTCCACAGGTTGGTCGGCGTGATCGCCAATTCCTGACAAATATTTTCAGAATTTTCTTCCATCACCTCGCGCAGCATGAAAAGCCGCGCCAAACGAGGCGGCAGCGCGTCCAGACAGCGTTGCAGGATGACCATGAATTGGCCGCGCTCCAGCAATTCCTCCGGGTTGCCCCAATTGGACAGCTTGTCGCGCCAGCGCCCGGAGGGGGCGAAGTTTTCATCCGCCAGCGAGTCTTCCGTGTCTTCCAGAGCATCGGGGTCTTCCAGCTGAACCTCGCGCGCATCGTGGCGGAACATATCCATGATCTTGTGCTTGAGGATGCCGATCAGCCAGGTACGCGCCGATGCGCCGCCGTAAAACCGGTCGCGGGCCTGCAGCGCGGCCAGCAAGGTTTCCTGCACTGCCTCCTCGGCCTTGTGTTCGTCGCGCGTATGCACCAGGGCATATTTATAAAGCGCGGCGCCGTGCTCATCCAGCCAGGCGTCGGGCGAACCTAAAACGTTTGTGTTCAATTCGGCCTCCTTGGGTGAGCGGGGGTGCGCTCAGGCGGGAAAGTGGTGGCGCGATTATGAACCATACGGTCCATATTTGAATGACGTACCAGCCATGATGTTTGTCAGGAATCTCCAAAGCGCCCGACCAAGTATCAGCACCCACCCGTTTCACCACCAAGCTGGAGACCCTCATGCCCCCACTCATTCGCACCCTGTTTGCCGCCATTCTGGCCGCCACAACCTTGCCTGGAATTGCCGCCGGATTCGTCTTTTCCGGCCCGGGTACGCCCACGCCACGCCCGGCCAACCTCAGCAACAACCCCTGGTTGAACTACCCCACCAATTACGGCAGTGGCGCGAGCGTCCACAACTTCAGCGACGCCGTCTCGCCAGATATGCTGGTCAACATGAATCGCTTCATGAAGCTCTCCGAAGCGGAACGCATGGCCGCCCTACGCCAAGGCGAGCAAGCCGCCTTGGCGCGCGGGCAGGCGTTGTTCAACGACAGCCGCCTGGGCACGAGCGGCCTCAATTGCGCGGCCTGTCATCCCAACGGCGGCACCGCTGGCGGCAAGGTGGGCATGGGCGATCACGAGATCGCCATCCCGTCACTGGTTGACGTGGCGCAACGTTACCCGCGTTTCAAGCCGCTCAACGGCCGGGTCATTACCCAGACCGAGATGCAGAACAACTGCACCGTCCTGTTTCTCAAGGGTAAGCCCTTGGCATCCGGCACTCAGGAGGCGGCGGATCTGACCTATTACGTTGGCCAGTTCAAACGTCAGCCTTGACCTAATGAACCATTCGGTCCATAAAGCAGGCATGGCTGCAAATATTGGACGCCCTCTTGAATTCGACCCGGATACCGCACTGGAAGGGGCAATGAATCTATTCTGGGCGCAGGGTTATGAGCACACCTCCATGCAGGACTTGCTGACCGCCATGAACCTGTCCAAGAGTAGCCTGTATCAGGCCTTCGGCGGCAAGCAGCAATTGTTCAGGCAATGCGTGGGACGCTATGCCGATCAATTCGCCGGGCGGCTGCGCGCGGGGCTGGCCAGCGCGCCCACCGGACGCCGGTTCATCGAGGCCTTCCTGAACTCCGTTCTGGAGGACGTGAACGGCACCAGCGAGCCGCGCGGCTGCCTGGTGATGAACACCGCCAGCGAGTTCGCCCAGAGCGAGCCGGAGATCGCCCAGGATGTGGCGCGAAGTATCGAACGCTTTCGCGCGGTATTACAGGCCGCCGTGGAACGCGCCCAGCGCGAAGGCGATATCGCCCCCGAGCGAGACGCACAGACACTGGCGAATTACCTGGTCAGCAGCATGAGCGGCCTGAAGACCCAGGCCAAGGCCGGGGCCGACGCGGCAACTCTCAAGGGCATCATCGCGGTCGTGCTGAAGGCATTGGACTGAAGTTTTTTTGACCAGTTATGGAACACACGGTCCATATAGATGGTGTGAATCGGGGCAAGCCCCGCAACTTTGCGACAAGGAGTCTGAAATGAGCATCAGCGACGTCATGATCCACATTGAACAAGCCTTGAGTACCGACGCGCGTGCGTCGCTGGAGGAGCGCGTGCGTCAGATCGACGGCGTGATCGCACCTCGCTTCAACCCAGGCAAGGAACACCTGCTGCTGGTGGCCTTCGACCCGGACAAGACCGGTCCCGCCGATCTGCTGGGCGCGGTCAGATCGTCCGGCTATGGCGCCCAACTGGTGGGCGTTTGAGCTGTAGCGTTCAGCACCACCCATTTTTTTCATCAATTATGGAACGATCGGTTCAGTTCCATCTTTACAGGAGTCCGTCCCATGCAAGCCGAATACAAACTCACCCTCCCCGCCGTCAATCCAGACCAGACCGAGCCGCTGGCGATGGCCCGAATGGAAGAAGCCCTGAACAAGCTGGGCTTCGTGCCCAACATGTACGGCGTCATGGCCAACTCGCCCGGCCTGCTCGACACCTACGTCCACGGCTACAACAGGTTCCGCGAGCTGTCCGGCTTCACCCCCGCCGAACAGGAAGTGGTGCTGCTCGCCGTCAGTCGTGAGAACGGCTGCACCTATTGCGTCGCGGCCCACAGTTTTATCGCCGACAAGATGTCCGGCGTACCGGCGGAAGTGACCGATGCGATTCGTGACGGCGCCCCGATACCCGACGCGCGACTGGCCGCCCTGCACGATTTCACCCGCACCTTGGTGGCGAAACGCGGCCTACCCAGCCAGACGGACGTCCAGGCCTTCCTCGTCGCCGGTTACAGCGAGCGGCAGATATTGGAAATCGTGCTGGCCATCGCGGTGAAGACCCTCAGCAACTATGCCAACCATCTGTTCCACACCCCGCTCGACGGCCTATTCGCCGAGCGGGCCTGGGCGGACTGAACGAAAGGAACACACCATGGACTTCGACAAGGAACTCGACGCCCGCGGGCTGAACTGCCCGCTGCCCATCCTGCGCACCAAGAAGAGCCTGAACGAACTGACCAGCGGTCAGGTGCTCAAGGTCAGAGCCACTGATCCCGGCTCGGTAAAGGACATGCAGGCCTTCGCCAAGCAGACCGGCAACGAGCTGGTCTCGTCCACCGAGAACGGCGGCGAGTACGTGTTCATGCTGCGCAAGGGCTGAACACCATCGGCACGATCCGGATGGAATCCGGCGCGCCCTGAAAGGAGAACCACCATGGAACAGAAAAAACTCGCTCTCATCGCCACCAAGGGCACCCTGGACTGGGCCTATCCGCCCTTCATTCTCGCCTCCACCGCCGCCGCGCTGGGCTACGAGGTGCAGATCTTCTTCACCTTCTACGGCTTGCAACTGCTCAAGAAGGACCTCTCCCATCTCAAGGTCAGCCCGCTCGGCAATCCCGGCATGCCCATGAAAATGCCCTTCGGGCCAAAGTGGTTCAAAGGCATCAACTGGAACATCCCCAATGCCGTGCAGGCGCTGGTGCCCGGCTACGAGTCTCTGGCCACCGTGCTGATGAAGCAGACCATCCGCAACAACGGCGTGGCATCCATCCCGGAACTGCGCGAACTGTGCATCGAGGCGGAGGTGAAGCTGATCGGCTGCCAGATGACCGTGGACCTGTTCGGTTTCGATCACGCCGACTTCATCGACGGCATCGAATACGGCGGCGCGGCTACCTTCTTCGAATTCGCGGGGGAATCGGATATTTGCCTGTATATCTGATGGGTGCGGTCGCAGGGTGAAGGGTTCATGCGCGCATCAGCAAGGTGATGGCGCCCGCCGCGCAGGCCACGGCGACCAGTTTTCTCGGGGTCAACGCCTCAATACGCAGCGCGGCGGAAAGCAACAGCGCCACGACGAAACCCAGATTGGCGACGGTGATCATCACGCTGGCCTCACCCTGCTGGATCGCCGCCATCAAAAAGTTGACGATCAGGCAGACCAGCGCCCCGGAAAGCAGGGAATACGCCGCCTTCTTCCCGGTCAGACGCAAACGGCCTTCGCGCAACAGCGCGTACAACGCGCCTCCAACCACCCAGCACAGCGCCAGAATCAGGAGCATCGCCTCGGGATCGGCGCCGCGCGAGATGCCGGCCTTCGATACCACGCCATAGGCCGCCCGCAGGAGGGAGGCGGCTACCGCCACCGCACAGAAAAGTGCGAACAGCGCTGGATGCGCCACGCCTTCCTTCCGGTAAAGCACAAGCACCCCCGCCAGGCCCAAAACGATGCCCGCCAATTTCATCGGCCCCATCGACTCCCCCAGGAACAGGAACGCAAGCGCGACCACCCCGATGGTATTGAGCCGGTAGATGGTCGAACCGAGGCTGACGGGGATGTGGGTCAGGCTTTCCAGAAACAGGAGATTGGACAGCACCAGAAAGGCGCCCGCCGCCAGGCCAAAGAAGAGGGTGGCGGCATTCCAGTCCAAACCCGCCTCGGAAACCCCGATCTTCGTTGCCTGCAACCCCGCCCAGACCACGCCGATGCCGAAGATGACCATGCCGCGCGAGCGGTCCTTGATCGCGTAACGTTTGAACACCACGTCATTCACCCCGGCGAAGGCCAGGCTCAGCAGGGCGAAGATCAAGCCGTCCGGCATGGCGCGGGGTCTCGTTGCATATCGTGGCTAGGGTTATCCATGCTGCCTGTTGGCCTGATGATGGTCGGTGTGAAGCCTAACAGCCCATCGGCTTGTCAGGAATCGTCGCCTGGCCCGACCAATCACCGTGCCCCACCTGAACGGGCGCCTCGACCCTTCCCACCTGACAAGGAAATCGCGATGCACATCACCCTGGCCGATAAAAACCTGGATATCCGCCTCAGCCCGGCGGCGGAATACGCCCTCGCGCAACGCCAGACCCCGCTGCTGGCCGAGATGGAGCTGCTGTTCTCCTGCCTGATCCGCAAGCGCGTGCGCTTCGGCGATTTGCAAACAGAGGACGCGACGCCAGCCTCGGATCGGCTCTCCGTGCGTTTTCGCCCGGTGATGACCCGCGTTTGTGCCGTGGCCGATGTGGACGGCGCACCGCCGCTGGACGACTTCCCCATCGCCAACCCCCGCCCCTACGTGCCGCACTGGCTGGCCATCGACTACCGCCGGGGCCAGTGGCTGGGCGAGTTCGGCTACTGATACGCGAAGGAGTACACCATGCACTGGCTGATCTACCCCCTGGCGGGCTTCATCGCCCTGTTGTTCCTGATGCAATTTCTCGCCCTGCGCCGTGCTCGCCAAAGCGAAGGCATGGCCGCGCCCGATACCGCCGCCGTGGACGGCGCGGCGCATGCCGACCCGCGTCGCGTCTATTACTTCCACGCCACCCACTGCGGCCCCTGTCGAGCCATGACGCCAGTGGTGGACCGCCTGCGCGAAACCCACCGCAATCTGATCAAGATCAACGTCGCCGAAGCCCCCGAACTCGCACGCGGCTTCGGCATCGCCGCCACGCCCAGCTTCGTGCTGGTGGAGGGTGGCGCCATCCGTCAGGTCAAGCTGGGCGGGCAAAGCGAGAAACAACTGTTGCAACTGATTCAGGGAGACTGACATGAGCGACTTCGAGACGAAACTTGACGGCACCCTGTATGGGCTGATGCGCTGGGCCGCTTGGGATGTATTGCGGGAACGGCTACTGGCCGAAACGGAAAATCGCTGGTTCGCCTACGCGGTAGGCACAGACATCCCCACCGTGCCACTGCCGCCCACCGCGCTGCAATCGCTACTGGAGGAAATCGACGGCCTGCTTCGCCGGGACCATGACGAGGATTACCTGGGGATCGTCTATGTGGACGACCTGGACACGCCCAGCCTGATCAAAATCTACGACCCCAACAACCTGGGCTCCACTTGCGGCAGCATCGGTTACAAGGTGCCGCCGGGCTGGGTGCTCAGTCTGGATCCACCCAGCGCCATCGCCGCCATCACGCCCCTGCCCGGCAACCGGCGCCGCTGGTGGGCGGGGTTGCGCGAACGCTTCATGGCTGCCTGAACCACCCATTTGACGGGTGGGTGAGCAATCAGTCGAAAAAAATTGTCAGGAATCCCCACCGTCGCCGACCAACGGACAGCGGCATGAATCAACACCAGCACCCACCATGAGGAGACCGACATGAAAACCACGCGCAAGCCGAACGAAATCACCACCAACGTCGAACCCCCGTCGTCCACCGATGATTTCCAGGCGCAAGATTTCCAGACACGCGTTGCCGAGGCGGCCTATTTCCAGGCGGAACAGCGCGGCTTCTCACCCGGCTTCGAGATGGCGGACTGGCTGGCGGCCGAGGCGCAAGTGCGGGCCCGGTCGGACAACGCCTGACGCCACCCAGCGACTTCATCCAGCGCGAGCGTGCGCCGCGCGGCAATGCCACTTTGGAGAACGGTGTGGAACAGGCACTCCCGCAACTCATTCATTTCGGCCGCGAGGTCTGCAACGACCTGGAGCAGGCCGAGCGCCGGGAATGGTGGCTCGCCAACGGCCTCGGCGGCTACGCCTCCGGCACCGTGGCGGGCACGCTCACCCGGCGTTATCACGGTCTGCTGGTGGCGCCACTGATTCCGCCTCTGGGCCGCACGCTGGTGTTCGCCAAGGCCGATGCCACCCTGGTTCTGGGCGACAGGCGGATTCCCCTGCACACGAACCGCTGGACAGGCGGCGCCATCGAGCCGCGCGGCGACCTGCACCTTGAATCCTTTCACCTGGACGGCCGCCTGCCGGTATGGCGCTACGCCATCGGCGAGGTGCGGCTGGAAGCGCGCATCTGGTTGGAGATGGGTGCCAACACCACCTATCTCGCCTGGCGCCTGTTGACGCGCCATGCCGATGACCCACTGCCGCGCCTCGCGGTGCGGCTGCTGGTCAACGCCCGCGACCACCACGGGCAGACTGCGGCGGGGGCATTCGATCCCATGATCGAAGCCAGCCAGAGTGAACTGAGCGTGACCCTGCCCCAAGGTGTGCCCTTGCGTTTTCGCAGTCGCTGCGGCCGCTTCACGGCGGAAAAGACCTGGATTGAGCGCTTCGACCTCCCTGTGGAGCGGGCTCGCGGCCTGCCTGACCAGGACAACCATCTGTGCGTGGGCGAGGTGGACCTGCCGCTCTATGCCGATGAATGGGTGGGCTTCGTCGCCTCCCTGGAACCCGACCCATCGCCCTACTTCGGCGAGGCCTTACGTCGGCGGCAGCATCAGGACGCCAGCTTGTTGCGCCTGGCCAAGGTACAAAATGCCTGCCTGGCGGATGCCCCGGCCTGGATCGACCAACTGGTCCTGGCCACCTGCGCTTTCCTGATCGAGCGGCCCATGCCGGACGGCGCGCGTGGCGCCTCGGTCATCGCCGGCTACCCCTGGTTCGG
>JBGSHR010000162.1:0-4109 GCA_041752155.1 Thiobacillaceae bacterium
CCAGGCCGGGGAGCCCGACAGGGCCACCCCCGCCATGGCCGCCGCCAAGCCACCGAGGACCAGAGCCCCCTCGCCGCCGATGATGACCATGCCCGCCTGGGCGGGGATGGCCACGGCCAGGCCGGTGAGGATCAAGGGAGAAGCGCGCAGCAGGGTGTTCTGCCAGGAAAAACTGGAGCCGAACGCCCCTTGATAGATGATCGAGAAGACTTCGACGGGCGACTGGCCGACGGCCCAGACGAAGACCGCGAATATCCCCATCGCCACCAGCAGCGCGATGATCGGGATGCCGATGGATTCGGCAAGGGCATGTAGGCGAGGCGTCACGGCGCACCTGGATTTGTTGAGGTCATGGCTATTCTCCGAACCTGGCGTAGCGGCGCGCCGCCTCCATCACGGAGACGGCGCCGGGTGGACATCCTCAGATCTTGCCCACCACCCCGGCCACCAGATAGTTCATCTGCTCCAGCACCACATCCTGCTGGCCATATTTCGTGCCGGCCGGAATGACGGTCTTACCCGTGTTGTCCTTCATCGGCCCCTGGAAGATGACGTAATCGCCCTTGACCATCCGGGCCTTGATGGCATCGGCCTTCTTCTTGGCCGCCGCCGGCACGGCACGGCCGTAGGGGCTCATCTTCACGAAGCCTTCCTTGAGGCCGCCGCGCACGAAGTTGGTCATGGGCTTGCCCGCCCGGGCCTCGGCCAGCAACAGCTTGTAGGGTGTGGCCCAATCCCATTCAGCACCGGTCAGATAGCCCTTGGGCGCCAGGGCGGCCTGACTGGCGTGATAGCCGCAGGAATAAACCCCGCGCCGCTCGGCCATCTCCACCACCACCTTGGGTCCGTCCACGTGGCAGGTGAGCACGTCGCAACCCTGGTCGATCAGACTGTTGGCGGACTCCGCCTCCTTGACCGGCAAGGACCAGTCGCCGGTGAAGATCACGTGGGTGGTGATGTCGGGATGCACGGACTGGGCGCCCAGGGTGAAGGCATTGATGTTGCGCAGCACCTGGGGGATGGGCTTGGCGGCGATGAAACCGAGCTTCCTGGTCTTGCTCGCATGGGCCGCCACCACGCCGTTCAGGTATTGGCATTCGTCGATGTAGCCGAAGAAGCTGGCGATGTTCTTGGGCAGGCCGGGCTTCCACAGGCCGCCGCAGTGGGCAAAGCGCACCGCCGGGTACTTGGCCGCCAGCTTCAGCACGTGGGGATCGAAATAGCCGAACGAGGTGGCGAAGATCATGCCGGCGCCGTCCTGTTGGATCATGGCCTCCATGGTCTGCTGCACGGCGATGGTCTCGGGGACCTTCTCCTCCTCCAGCACCTTGATGCCGGGCATTTTCTTGATCAGGCCGGTGGCCTGGGCGAGGGCCTGGTTGTAGCCGAAATCGTCCCGGGGGCCGACATAGATGACACCCACCGTCAGGGCGCCGGCCGCATAGGCGCTACGACTGGCCAGCGGGCCCAGCACGGCCAGGGTGGTGGTGGCGACGGCGCCCTTCAGGAGGGTGCGGCGGGAGCGGGAGAAGTCAGAGGTACTCATGGCATGGATTCCTTTGTGTGTGTCGTTGGCACTTCCCGCCGACTGGCTCAGAAGTGGGCCTCGAGGGCGAGCATGGGGGCATTGGTCTTGCCCAGGTTGGTGGCATTGCCGCCGAATTTGTTGTTCCAGTACTCGTAGCCGACCCCGGCGTAGACGCTGCCCGGCTTGCCGAGCAGATGGCCGACGTCGTACATCAGGTACATCCGCGCCAGGGTTTCCGCCTTGGTCTCGAAGCCGAAGCCGTCCTTGCCCTTGGGCCCGATGTAGTCGGCGAAGCCGTCGAACTTGGCATGGATGGATTTCAGCGGGATACCCCAAGCAACACTGATGCCATAGGTGTTGTCGAAGGTGACCGACTTGCCGACGATGCCGTTGTGGTTGTGCTCCGTGCGGAACAGCAGGCTCACATCCAGGAAGCCGGGCACGTCGAATTTGAAGGTCGGGCCCAGCACGAACTTGCGTACCCGGGGGGCGAAGGCGTCATTCTTCGAGTTGAGATCGATGCCGGCGGTCAGCGCCACGTCCTTCACCACCCCGAAGGCCTTGGGCTTGCCGGTCACGGCGCCCAGGGAGAGTTGGTGGCGGTACACCGCATAGACCTCCTGGGCGCCACCGCCGCCGCCACTGGCCGGATCGTTGTCATCGGAGAGGAGGAAGTCGGCCGTGAAGAAATTCGAGCCGTACTTGTAGCCGCTGACATGGGTGAGGGAAAAAATGTCCTTGTGGATGTCGGTGGCGCAGCAGGGCTCGCGGAACTTGTCGCCGACGCGATAGCCGACGAAGGTATCCGACCAGTCCGCCGCCTGGGCCGCCGCACCGGCGCAGAGAGTCCCGGCAAAACACGCGGCGGCTACGGACAAGGCCTTGCTGGTGGGCATTGCGCCCTTTTTTCCGTGACGGGGACGGGGTTGATTAAGCATGCTAAAACCTTTCCTAGAGAGATGTGAACGAGAGCCGAACGCCACGAAATGCATACATCGTGGTATACAACGAAGTATGCAATATGCATGCCAACCATAGCCCTTCGACACAAACCCAGGAAAACAAGGAAACCAGGAGGGTGTGGCGCTATCATCAAAACATGGTCACACCTTGCAGACGCTCCGCCCTGGTGCGGAAATGAAAAAATCGGCGCTATTCTGGTGCAAATCAGGCATGCGTCCGGCCGTGCTTTGCCTCACCACTCTTTGCTGGGTTAAAGTCAGGCATCCGGCCACTACGCCGAGCGATTGATCCATGAAACCCCTTTCCGCCCTCCCCCTTGCAAGAGACACCGATCCGACAGGCGCCTCGACCGCCGTCTCCACATCGGAGGTCTATCAGCGCCTGAAGGAGATGATCCTCAGCTTCGAGTTGTATCCCGGCAGCCGAGTGACGGAGACGGAACTGGCGGATTACTTCGGCGTGAGCCGGACGCCGGTGCGGGAAGCCCTGCTGCGCCTGGAACACGAAGGCCACATCAGCAGCCGTTCCAAGCAGGGCTGTTTCATCCGCCAGATCGACATCGACGAGTTGTCGGAGTACTACCGGGTGCGGATGGCCCTGGAGGTGGCGGCGGTGGAGGATGCCTGCAGCCACATGCCCGACAGCGAATTGGAACGGCTGATGGCCCAGTGGGACCCGGCCAATTTGCCGGAAGGTCTCAGCCCGCCCTCCATGGAGGAGAACGACGAATCCTTCCATATCGCCCTGGCCGCCGGCAGCCGGAACGGCATCCTGGTCAAGTATCTACAAGACATCAACGACCACATCCGCGTGATTCGCCGGGTGGACTTCAACGAACCGGAACGCCTGCGCCGCACCTACCAGGAGCATTACGACATCGCCTCCTGCATCCTGAATCGGGAAGTGACCAAGGCGCGCAACCTGATGAAGCGCCACATCCAGCGTAGCGAGGACTTCGCCAAGACCCTGACCTTGACCCATCTCGCCCGGAAAAAATCCATGGCCAACCGCTTCGACAAAAGCTGACGCGCCGACGCGACCCGTCACCCTGCGACCTCTCCTTACCCCTAGCCTGTAATCAGATAGACCATGAATGCTCCCCTAGCCCTGGGCATCGCCCACCTGCGCCAGCAATACCAGTCCGGCGACTTCACCCCCCTGGATTTGGTTGAAGCCTTGATCGAACGTCTGTCCAGCCCGGACGACCACCACATCTGGATCAGCCGCCTGGATGCCGATAGCCTGCGCGGCTACGCCCGGACCCTGGCGGGCAAAGACATGAACAGCCTGCCCCTGTACGGCATCCCCTTCGCCATCAAGGACAACATCGACCTGGCCGGCCTGCCCACCACCGCCGCCTGCCCGGCCTACGCCTATGCGCCGGCTGAATCCGCCACGGTGGTGCAGCGCCTCATCGCCGCCGGTGCCATCCCCCTGGGCAAGACCAACCTGGACCAGTTCGCCACCGGCCTGAACGGCACCCGCTCGCCCTACGGCGCCTGCCGCAATGCCTTCAACCCGGACTACATCTCCGGCGGCTCCAGCTCCGGCTCCGCCGTGGCCGTGGCCCTGGGCCTGGCCAGCTTCTCCCTGGGCACCGACACCGCCGGCTCCGGCC
>JBGSHR010000163.1:0-6902 GCA_041752155.1 Thiobacillaceae bacterium
GCCAGCGCCCTTTCTGGCGACAACCCGGATGGGCCGGGGTTTGGCGGGCGGTCTGCGGCGTTGCGGCGCTTGCCCATGGAACGACCATGGGCCGCGCACCGCGCCTTGCATCCCATCCCGCCAAGCCCCGGCGCGACCGCGTGGGAATAAAACAGTGTCTCCCTAGGGATTTTCAAATTGAGGGCGGTTCGATTTTCCGACCAGATCAATCCGCCATGCCTCCAGGGTTTGGGGCGCATGAGGCAAGGGGGTACATCGGGTACCTCCCCTGCCGGTAAGCGTGGAGCCTTACCGGGTGGCTTGACGCCGACGGCGCGCCATAAACCCTAGCAGGCCAAGTCCCGCCAACATCATGGCGTAGGTTTCGGGTTCGGGAACGGCGGCCACGTCAAAGTTGAGCGCCGCATTCTGGGCGCCAAGATAGGTGCCGATTTCGCTATCCAAGGGGTGCGAGTCGCTGCCGACCTTGGCCTCATGCGTCTCCGCGTCGTATTCGCCGCTGTATTTGTAGAACTCGTAGCGACGCAGGATGGATGCCGCATTGGGCCCCGCCGGCGCGCCATAGCCGCTTTCCAGCTTGCCGGCATTGGGGTTGCCCGGATCCGTCTGCAACAACTGCCACTCGACCTCGGTCACGGCTTGATCGACTTTGGGGTTGCCGCCCACTAGTTCTTCCAGTTGGACGTTGTCCTCGAGTTCGGTGGTGAAGACCTTCACCCAGATGGCTTCGCCGAACTGGGACTCGATTTCCGGGGCCGGCGCCTGGACCTGGGCCACGACCACCGGTGGCTGACCGGCCACGGGGGAGGGCGAGACATTCCAGACCGGGGCGGGGAGCGTGACCACGCCATTGCTCAAACTGCCGGGCGTGCCCGTCTCCAACAACCAGCTATAGGTGACCTTGGTTGCGTTCCGGGCGGTGCCGACACCGAAGTGGTCGCACGGCGTGCTCGCGCCATAACCGAGGCCGCCACCGGACCAGCAATTGTCGCCCGGGGTCACGAAGTTGCCGGTGGGCGTGCCGTAGTCCCAGTTCGTGCCGTCAAACAGGCCCATGTAGGTCACCTTGGTGCCGAACGTCGCCCCGTTGGTGTATTCGGTAAGGATGGGGGAGCCGTAGCGTTCCACGCTGGTGGAGGGGTCGAAGCCGCGCCCTGTGGGAAAGCCGCGTCCCGCGCCGCCGAAGGTGTCGGTGATGTCGGAGAGGTGCAAGCCCTCGAGTTCGATTTCGAAACCATGGGCGGTGCTGCCGGTATCGTTGATCACGTCGAAGTTGCCGAGCATGCCGATGACGGAGGCGAAGCCGCTATGAGGGACCAATGCCAGGGCAAGGGTGATGGCCAGTGTGGAAAGCCTTGAACTCGACATGATTCAAATCTCCAAATTTAAAGGGTGTGCGCTATCGCGGAAGGAGGGAAAAATTCCACGTGTAATATTTTTACACGACCCATGAGGACATGTATATCTCAATAGATAAAAAGTAAGGGACATGAACAGCTTGCGCCGCCTGGGTAAGGGGTATCCCGGATTTGAGAAGGGCTTCTGGCGCCACCAGGAGAGTGGGCTTGAGGTATGGGCCGACCGGCTGGCCGGTTTAGTTCAAGGCGCTGGCCAACTTGCGTCGGTAACCGGCGACCAGTTCGCCCTGGCCGCCCAGCAGGTTGAAGATGGCCAGGATGGTCTTGCGCGCGGCATCGTCGTTCCAGTAGCGGTTGCGCCGCACGATCTCCAGCAGTTCGTCCAGGCCTTCCTGGTAGCGCCCGGCGGCCACCAGGAGGTTGGCCAGGTCCATGCGCGGCGCCATGTCGTCGGGCTGTTCGGCGATCTTGCCGCGCAGGGTCGGTTCGTCGCCGCCCGCCTGGCTGCCCAGGGCGAAGCCGAGCTTGGCCAGGACTTGCTGGGGCCGCTCCTCCATCCTGGTGACCGGGGAGAGGCTGTCCAACAGGCGCTGGGCCTCGTCGAGCTGACCCTGGTCCAACAGGGCCTCGGCCGCGTCGATGCGGATCTGCTCGTTCTGGGGGTCTAGCTTGGAGGCCTCGCCCAGGGTTTGCAGGGCGGCGGCGTGGTCGCCCGCGGCGCGCTGTTGCGCGGCCTTGAGGCGCAACTCGTCGGCGGGGGAAGGGATGATGCGGGCGAGGAATTCCCGCAGCTCGGATTCGGGGATGGCGCCGGAAAACTCGTCCACCACCTGGCCGTTGAACACCGCCTTGACGCTGGGAATGCCGCGCACGCCGAACTGGGTAGCCAGTTCCTGGTTCTTGTCCGAGTCGATCTTGGCCAGGATGAACTTGCCCTGGAACTCCTCCGCCAGTTTTTCCAGCATGGGCTTCAGGGTGCGGCAGGGGCCACACCATTCTGCCCAGAAATCCACCACCACCGGGACTTGCGTGGAGGCATCCAGGACGCGTTGCTGGAAATTGCTCTGATCGACGTCATAGGAAAACGGGCCCATGTGTGCACTCCCCGGTTGATTCGATTTTGTGTTTTTATCTGGCTGTGGCCGGAAACTTCAAGGGCCGGCCCGGGTCCCGGCCCCGCGTGGGGCGGAAAACCGAAGCGAAACAGGCCCGGAAGGAGGGTTACTCGGCCCTTATCCGCCGCGCCAGCTCCGCCGCCTTGCCAGTGTAGCTGGCCGGGGTCATGGCCAACAGGTCCTGTTTGGCCGCGTCCGGGATGGCCAGGCCGTTGATGAAGGCGGCCAGGGTCTCCCGGGTGATGCCGGCCTGGCCCCGGGTGAGTTTCTTCAACTGCTCGTAGGGTTTCTCCAGGCCGTAGCGGCGCATCACGGTCTGGATCGGCTCGGCCAGGACTTCCCAGTTCTGGTCCAGGTCCTCGGCCAGACGGGCGGGGTTGGCCTCCAGTTTGGAGAGGCCGCGCAGCAGGCTTTCGTAGCCCAGCAGGGCGTAGCCCAGGGCGGTGCCCATGTTGCGCAGCACGGTGGAGTCGGTGAGGTCCCGCTGCCAGCGGGAGATGGGCAGCTTTTCCGAGAGGTGGCGCAGCAGGGCGTTGGCCAGGCCGAGATTGCCCTCGGAATTTTCAAAGTCGATGGGGTTGACCTTGTGGGGCATGGTGGAGGAGCCCACCTCGCCCTCCTTGAGCTTCTGCTTGAAGTAGCCCACCGAGATATAGCCCCACACGTCCCGATCCAGGTCGATGAGCACCGTGTTGATGCGGGCGCAGGCGTCGTACAGCTCGGCCATGTAGTCGTGGGGCTCGATCTGGATGGTGTAGGGGTTGAAGCCCAGGCCCAGACCCTCGACGAAACGGCGGGCGAAGCCTTCCCAGTCGAACTCTGGATAGGCGGACAGGTGGGCGTTGTAGTTGCCCACAGCGCCGTTGATCTTGCCCAGGCAGTCCACCTCGCCCAGGCGCGTCATGCCCCGGCCCAGGCGGTAGGCCACGTTGGCCATCTCCTTGCCCAGGGTGGTGGGGCTGGCGGGCTGGCCGTGGGTGCGGGCCAGCATGGGCAGGTCGGCCAGGTCCACGGCCAGCTGCTTGAGCCGCTCGTGCACCTGGGCCAGGGTGGGCAGCAGCACCTCCCGGCGCGCGTCACGCAGCATGAGGGCGTGGGACAGGTTGTTGATGTCCTCGGAGGTGCAGGCGAAGTGGATGAACTCGGACACCCGGGTCACCTCGGCGTTGCCGGCCAGCTTGTCCTTGAGGAAATACTCCACGGCCTTGACGTCGTGGTTGGTGGTCCGCTCGTGGGTCTTCACCGCCTCCGCGTCGGCCAGGGAGAAGGCGTTCACCACGGCATCCAGCTCCGCCACGGTGGCCGGGGAAAAGGCCGGCACCTCCTCGATCATGGGCTCGGCGGCCAGGGCCTTGAGCCATTCGATCTCCACCAGGACCCGGTAGCGGATCAGGCCGAATTCGCTGAAGTAGGGGGCGAGCCGGACACCGCTGCGGCGGTAGCGGCCATCCAGGGGGGAGAGGGCGGTGAGGGCTTGCAGTTCCATGATGAGGTCGCTCGATAAGATTAAGACTGATGCCGGAGGGCCAGGGCGGCCTGGTTGCGCAGTGCCTTGAGCAGCCCGAGCACTTCCGGCGCCAGGGACATGGGTTCGCTCTTGCGGTCGCCGTAGAGCAGGGCGAGGGGTTTGTTGTCCAGCAGGATGGGCAGCAGCAGGAAGGCGTGGGCGCTGCCGGCCTTCAGATACCAGTCCGGAATGCGGCTGCGGATGTTGTCCGCGGTGGCGTCGGAGATCAGGATGTCCTGGCCCTTGGAGATGGCGGCGTGGAACACGTCCGGGGTGAAGGCGAGGGGGATGCGGAACACCGTCTTCAGGGCGCCGCTGCCGGCACCGTGGGCCACGCGCCCGAGCAGTGACCCGCTCTGCTTGTCCAGGGTGGCAACCAGCACCCGGTCGAAGCAGCCGGCGCGGAAGTACAGCTCCGCCACCATCTTGAACATGTCGCTGATCTGGTAAGTCCCCAGCAATAGCCGGGTGAGATCCTGCATGCCCTGCACCAGGATCTGGGTGGGGTCCTCCGCGTTGCCGGTCTGATCCTCCGGCGCGCCCTCGGCCAGGGCCTCTGCGTCCTGGTCCGACGTGCCGCGCAGGGTCTTGGATTGATGGACCAGGCGCTTCAGCATGGGGCTCTGGTTGATGTCCACCCTAATGATGGAGGATTCGTTGCGCACGGTTTCCGCCGCCTTGTGCGCCGTCGCCATCAGGGCATTCCGGTCCAGAGGCACGGCCTGGGCGAAGCGGGCGGCGAGGGTGGCGATGGCTTTGCCATGTTCAGCCGTGGGCAGGTCGGCGGCATAGGTGCGATAAAGCTCCCGGGCCAGGTTGGAGATGGCCCGGAGACGGTCGTTCTGGGTGCTCGGGGTGCGTACCGTGCCGGCATCCAGCGGTGTCATGGCCGCCAGGATGCTGGCGGGAAAGTGCCAGGACTTGGCGATGCCCAGGCCCAGCTGGTCGTAGTCCACGCCCAGTACCTGTCGGGACGCCACTTCCTCGCTCAGATCCTCCTGAGCCACGAGCTCTTTGATGCGCTCGGTCTCGGCATAGAAATGGAGGCGGGCCATGAGTCGCCCCAGGTTGCGGAACAAGGCGCTGATGAAGGCCTCCTCGTAGTCCTTGACCCCGGCGCTGGCGGCCAGCAGCCGGCCGAGCACGCCGCAGAAGAAGCTTTCCACCGCTTCCGTCTTCAAGTCGCCGGCCTGGGTGTGATTCTCCAGGTGCTCGAACAGGATGAGCGAGACGGCGGCATCGCGCACCGCGTCGAAACCGAGGATGACCACGGCGCGGGAGATGGTGCTGATCGGCTGATTGCCGAAGGAGGCGTAATGGGCGGCATTGACCAGACGCAACAGTTTCTTGGTCAGGGAGACATCGCGCAGGATGATCTCGGTCAGGGCGTCCGCCCGGCTGTTCTCGTTTCCGACCGTCTGGTTGAGCTGGGCGATGGAATTGGACAGGGCGGGAAATTCCTGGCCCTGGCTCATGGTGGTGAGCAGTCTCTCCAGGGCGGTCTGTCCGTTGCTCATGGAATCAGACCGCCCGCCGATCCAACAGGGCCTGGGCGATGGTCATGCCGTCCACGTGTTCCAGCTCGCCGCCCGCGGGCAGGCCCCGGGCGATGCGGGTGACCTTGAGGCCGCGCGCCTTGAGCAGCTCGCTGGCGTAGTGGGCGGTGGCCTCGCCCTCGGCCGTGAAATTGGTGGCCAGAATCACCTCCTCGGTGACCCCGTCCCGGGCGCGCTCGATCAGGCGCTCCAGGCCGATCTCCTTGGGGCCGATGCCGTCCAGGGGCGAGAGCCTGCCCATGAGCACGAAATACAGGCCCTTGTAGGCATGGGTCTCCTCCAGCCGGTTCAGGTCGGCGGGCATTTCCACCACGCACAACTGGCGCGCCTCGCACCGGGGGCTGGCGCACACCTCGCACACCGGGGTTTCGCTGAAGTTGTTGCAGCGTTCGCAATGGTGCAGGCGCTCCAGGGCGGCGGTGAGACTGGCGGCCAGGCGTGCGGCGCCGTTGCGATCCCGTTGCAGCAGGTGGTAGGCCATGCGCGCGGCGGATTTCGGCCCCACGCTGGGCAGCACCCGCAAGGCATCGATCAAGGTATTGAGAGGGCCGGGAAGCAGCATCAAAAGACGGTTGGCGGTTTTCAGTGGTCAGTTGGCAGTTTTGCGCGGCTATGCCGCGCGGATGGGCTGACGACTGCCAACTGCCGACGGATGACTTTGTTTAGAACGGTAGCTTGAAGCCCGGGGGCAGGGGCAGGCCGGCAGTGGCGCCGGACATCGTTTCCTGGGTCAGGGTTTCCACCTTGCGCACCGCGTCGTTGACCGCGGCGGCCACCAGGTCTTCCAGCATGTCCTTGTCGTCGGCCAGCAGGGAGGGGTCGATGGTGATCCGCTTCACGTCGTGCTTGCCGGTCATGACCACCTTGACCAGGCCGGCGCCGGCGGCGCCTTCCACTTCCATTTCCGCGATCTTGGCCTGCAGCTTCTGCATGTTCTCCTGCATCTGCTGGGCCTGTTTCATGAGATTGCCTATGCCACCTTTGATCATGTCGTTGGTTTCCTATCGGTTAGCCGCCGGCACCGGCCAGCTTGTCGCTATTGCCCAGGGGGCGGATGTTGCTGACCGTGGCGTCGCATTCGCGCGTCAGGGTCTGGACAAAGGGGTCGCTCTTGATCGCCGCCACCGCTTCCTCCTGCCTGGTCTCCTGCTCCCGGGAACGGGCGGCGGCTGGCGAGTGGGCCGTGGCGGCGGTGAGTTCGATGTCCACCTTGAGGCCGGCGCCGAGCTGCTCCGCCAGGGCCTGTTTGAGCTTGTCGCCGAAGCCGGCGAGCAGGGTCTTCTGGGCCTCGGGCAGGCGCAGGCGCAGGTTCTGCCCGCTGTGTTCCACCAGCTCGCAGTGCATGGCCAGTTGCCGCACCAGGCCG
>JBGSHR010000164.1:0-1842 GCA_041752155.1 Thiobacillaceae bacterium
ACCCCCTGGCGCACCGTGCTGTTCGCCGAGGAAGTGGGCACCTCCGCCCGTCCCGACCCGGAAGCCCCCGCCGCCACCAGCGGCCTGGTCTATGAGCTGAAACTGGACCGCCGCGATCCCACCTCCGCCGAGAGCGTGGCCGTGCGTCCCCTGCTGGGCGCCCTGGCCCACGAAGGCATCGAGATCGACGCCGAAGGCAATGTCTACGTCATCGACGAAGACAAGAACGGCTCCATCTACAAGTTCGTGCCGGAAAACTACGGTGACCTGTCCAGCGGCCAGCTGTACGCCCTGCGCGTGCTGAACGGCGCCAAGACCGGTGCCGCCGAGTGGGTTGCCCTGGACATGGCCCAGGCCCAGATCAGCGCCCGCGTGTCCGCCGCCGCTGTCGGCGCCACCAAGTTCTGCCGCCCCGAGGATCTGGAGCGCATCGCCAGCACCCTGTACGTGGCTCTGACCTGCGAGGACGTGGACAACGCCGCCAACACCAGCGGCCAAGGCGCCGTGCTGGCCATCGAGCTGGGTGAGCAGGCCGCCACCAGCTATGTCGTCGCCCCCGGCAAGAACGCCCCGGTCGAGGTCAAGCCCACCACCACCACCGCCGGCGTGACCGGCTTCAAGGGCCCGGACAACCTGGCCGTGAGCGCCGATGGCAAGCTGTGGATCGTGGAAGACAACAGCTGGAGCGACATTTGGGTGTACGACCCCCGCTCCAAAGATGCCAACGGCGACGGCTACAAGGATGGCGTGCACCTGTTCGCCTCCCTGAAGGACAAGCCGGCTGAAGGCACCGGCATCTACTTCGGCAAGGATCCCCAAACCCTGTTCGTGAACGTGCAGCATTCCGGCACCGGCAACGACAAGACCATGGCCATCACCAAGATGCGCAAGGGTCATCACGGTCATCACGACGAGCATCACGGTGATCGTCACGATGATCGTCACGACGACTGAGCCTTGAAGGGCTGCTGGCCAGCCCGTTGGTAAAAACCCCCGCCGGTTCGCCGGCGGGGGTTTTTTTATGGGCGCGCGTTTAGATGGGGGAACGGTCGGGGCTCAACCCCGCGCCTGCCGGTCGCGCCACACCAGCAGGCCCTGGGCGTTCAACTCCACGTCGTTGGCCAGCAGTGCGCGGCAGGTGGCCTCGTCCAGGGCGCAGCCATGGGCGCGCAGATGGGTCATGAGGCAGTCCGCGAGGGCCAGTTTCAGCCAGGCATGGCGCGCCGCGCCGTCGCCGGGGGCGGCCCGGGTCAATGCCACAAACTCGTCTATCAGCCCGTGTAGTCTCGGCGCCAGCTCCGTCAGGCCGGTGATGCGGCCGTAGTGGGTGAGGAAGGCGGCCTCGGCCCGCAACGCCAGAAGCCGGTCGATGGAGGCATGCAGGGCCTCGGGCTCGAACTGCACCGGGGTGGTGGTGGGGAACAGGAAGGGGCGCGGGTTTGCCACATCTCCCACGTCGAACTCCCGGTACGAAATTCCAAAGGTGTCGCCGGTGAACAGGCTGTTGCTGGCGTGGTCGTGGATACAGAAGTGGTGCCGGGCGTGGCCGGGGGTGTCGATGAAATCCAGGCGGCGGCCGTGGAAGTCCAGGCGGTAGCCGTCGTCCGCCTCGATCACCCGCTCCGCCGGCGCCGGGATGATGTCGCCGTACAGCGCCCGGAACACCGCCTCGCCATAGACGGCCATGGAGCCCGCCACCAGCTTGGCGGGATCGATGAGATGGCGCGCGCCTTTGGGATGCACCACCAGTTTGGCGTTGGGGCAGACCTGGAGCAGGGCCCCGGCGGCGCCGGCATGGTCCAGGTGCACGTGGGTGACGATGACGTAGTCCACCGCCCCGGG
>JBGSHR010000165.1:0-3092 GCA_041752155.1 Thiobacillaceae bacterium
CCGCCTCGGCGGCCTGACGGCGCGCCTCGCTATGGCTGGCGGTGACCACGGAAACCACGGTGACCGGCAAACCGGCCTGCTTGGCCAGATGGCCGGCGGCCACAGCGGCGGCCTCGCTGTGGATGGAACCATCGGTGGCCAGCAACACACGCCTGTCCCACAGACGCCCCCCCCGTGGCACCACCAGCACCGCGCAATTGGCGTGGCCAATGACCTTGGCGGTGGCATCGCCCACCATCATGCGCGCCAATCCACGCTTACCGCGCCGGCCGATGACGATCACGTCGGCCTTGCTTTCCTTGGCGCCGTCGACGATGCCCTGATAAGGGTCGCCGGCTTCGCGCGTCATCGTCTCGGCACCCTCGCCTGCTTCAGCGATGAAGGATTGGAGCGCTTCACGCGCGCGCTTCTCCGCCTCTTCCGCCAGGTTGGGCACCAGGGTGCTGTATTCCGGGTTGTACAGGGCAATGGACAGGCCCATCAGGCTGGCGCCGCGCGACTTGGCCAAGGCCACACCGACACGAATGGCGCCGGCGGAGTAGTCGGAACCATCGGTGGCGACCAGGACACGGTTGAACAGCCCGTTTTCGGATAGTGCGGTCATGTTGTCTCTCCTCGCAGGTTCAGTCGGCCACGGAATTACGCGCACTGACGGATTGTCTTTTCTTGTGCTCCCTCATGCCCTTGAGCAAAGCAGAAATGACGGTGAAAGCGCCAAGGAACAACGCCAGGAACAACACCCCGTCGCCGATCCATTTCAGGATCTGCACAGTGGAATCGGGCAAGGGCTCCATCATGCCCAGCTTGCCCAGATAACCCGGCACGTAAAAGAAGCGGGAGAACAGCACGGTCAGCATGATCACCGCCATGGTGAACTTGACCTGATAGTCCTTCACGTACGTGGTGCCGATGGCACCGATCTGGATACCGAACAAGGACCCCAACAGGATCAACATGGCCATACGGATGTCCACCACGCCCTCCAGGCCGTAGAAGATGGTGCCGCCCAGACCCATGACGAAGGCGATCACCAACTCCGTGGCCGAGGCCATGATGGCCGGCACGCCGAGGATATAGATCATGGCCGGCACACCGATGAAGCCTCCGACGGCGATGGCCGATGCCAGGAAACCGGTGGCGAATCCGATCGGCACCATGAACAGTACCGAGAGTTCCGACTTGGCCCCATGGGAATAAAACATGGTGCCCGGGATCTTGACCGACTGCACCCACTGCGCCAATTTGGTCAGGCCGACCTGATCCTGTTCCTCGTCGCTCATGTTCTTGAGCTTGCGATAGTCCTTGAACACGAAGCCGCCGACGATGGCCAAGGTGATGATGAACATGATCGAAACGTAAAGGTCGGTGCCCACCGCGCCAAAGGTGTTTTTGATACCGGTCATCACATGCTTGCCGAATAGCACGCCGGCCTCGGCGAACACCCCCAGCACCAGGCCCAGCTTCACGTCCACCTGGCCGTATTTGTTGCGCTTGACCGCGCCCACCAGGGCCTTGGGAAACTTGTGGCAGATGTTGCTGGCCACCGCGACGATGCCGGGCGCACCCAGGGTCATCATCGCCGGGGTCAGCACGAAGGCGCCGCCCGAGCCGATGAAGCCGGACACCATGCCGCCGACGAAGCCGACCAGGATGAGGATGATGGCCGTGGTGACGTTCAGATCGATGAAGTTGATGAGTTCCATGCCGTGTTCCATGTTCATTCCTTATTTCTTGGCTTTCAGGCCGACCACGTCCCAGAACAGGCCGGTGAACAGGCCATGCGTGTAGGACAAGGCGAAAGCCAGGGCGATAGGGGCGAACACGTACCACCAGGTGCCATCAATGAACGTGCCGCCCTTTTCGCCGCACAGTTCCGACGTGGCCTTGTTGTAGTAGTCGACTGTCATGCCTGACTGCACCGCGCAAGCATCCTGCGTGGTGTGGGCGAGATGAAGGAAGCTGTCGGCATAGTGGAACAAAGCCGCGTAGAGCAAGGCGGTAAGGCCTCCCCAAAACAAAACCCTGCCCAGACTGGTCTGGCTTGCTGTCATGTCAAATCTCCAAAGCGGATAAAAAGAAAGTGAATCGGATACGTGTGTTCATGGGGACAACGCGATCCACGTGGGAATAAATCAGTGTCTCCTTAGTGCTCTTTGGGTAAATCGGGGTGATCGGAAGCGGCGACCAGCGGACAGTCCAAATGGGCCCAGGGATCGCTGTTGTCGCGGGCCCAGGCGGCGGGACGCCCCACTACCACGGCAGTCACGCATTCGTGGCCGCGCGCGTGTTCCACCACATGGCGGGCATCGAGCTCCGGAACCGGGGTCAACTGGCACGCCACCTTGTCATCCGCCAGCTGAGCCAGGCGGCTTTCCAGATCGGCCCAATCCGGCCGCGCCGGATCGGCCAGCACTTCCAGCTCGGCCTCCATACGTCGGCATAGGGAAGCACCCACAAACAGCAGGCGCTCCACCGGCGAAACCGGACGCAGGGCGACAACGACGCGGCGTTTCATTTAGTCGGCGCGGCGTGGCCTGGCGGCGCGTGAATCCAGCACGCCGGCGAGAGGGTTTTGATATGGCATGTCGGGCATGGCGGCGGCAGACGGAGGGAGACCGGTTGCCATTAGCAGCAAACATGCCAACACCGAAACACCCGTAGGCCATTGAATTAACTGGATGAGTCCTGAGTGCAGCCACAATTCTCATTGCGTTTTGCAACACGCGGGTACACTCCGCGCCATGCGTTCCCTGCAAGCCAAGATCGTCCTCGGCTACGCCGCCTTCGCCGCCCTTCTGGCAGGGCTCTCCACTCTGTACCTGCTGGAATTGCGCCTGATCGGAAAACAGGTCCAGGCGGGTGAGCACATCAGCGAGTTCTCCAACGTCGCCCTGGAAATACGCCGCTTCGAGAAAAATATTTTTCTTTACCACCAGCCCGCTGATTTCCAGGAAAACACCGAGTACCTCGAACGTGCGCGCCAGCTCCTGGATGCCCATGCGCAAAGCTTCGCCGAACTGGCCCCCGCCCCCCGCGTCAATGCCCTGCGCCGCCAGTTGGACCGCTATGCCAGCGCCATGGCGGCCTACGCC
>JBGSHR010000166.1:0-14582 GCA_041752155.1 Thiobacillaceae bacterium
CGCCGCCAGCCTGGGCAACAGCGCCACCAACTCCCGAGCGCCCAGCGCGGCCAGGCGGTCATGCAGGCTGCCGGTGGTGTCGTTTTCGAGGATGGGCATGGCACTGCGGGCGAGCATGGCGCCGGTATCCAGGCCCTTGTCCATCTGCATCAGGGTGATCCCGGTCTCCCCGTCGCCGGCCTGGATGGCGCGATGGATGGGGGCGGCGCCGCGCCAGCGCGGCAGCAGGGAGGCATGGATGTTGACGCAGCCCAGGCGCGGCAGATCCAGCACCGCCTGGGGCAGGATCAGGCCGTAAGCGGCCACCACCATGAGGTCCGCGCCCACCTCGGCGACGACTTGGCGCGCGTCCTCGGACTTGAAGTTTTCCGGCTGGGCCACGCTCAGGCCCTGGGCCAGGGCCACTTCCTTGACCGGACTCAGCTTTAGTTTCATGCCGCGCCCGGCCGGACGGTCGGGTTGGGTCAACACCAAGGGGGTGGGATAACCCGCCTTGATCAGGGCCCGAAGGGCGACGGCAGCGAATTCCGGCGTGCCGGCGAATATCAGGCGCAGGGGAGTCGTCACATGGCCTCGCGGCTTTGTTTCTTGAGCTTGTGCTTGATGCGTTCCTGCTTGAGGCGGGAGAGATATTCCACAAACACCTTGCCGTTCAGGTGGTCGATTTCATGCTGGATACAGACGGCTAGCAGCCCCTGGGTTTCCAGTTCCCGGGATTCGCCCTGAAGATCGAGGTAGCGCACGCGAATGCGCTCGGCGCGGGTGACCTTGTCATAGATACCGGGAACCGACAGGCAGCCTTCCTCATGGACGGCTTCCCCTTCCTTTTCCAGGATCACGGGGTTGATCAAGGTGAGCAGCGCGTTCTTGCCCTCGCTGATGTCCACCACGATCATGCGGATATGGCGATCCACCTGGGTGGCGGCCAGGCCGATGCCCGGGGCGGAATACATGGTTTCCGCCATATCGGCGGCCAACTGGCGAATTTCGGCATCCACGCTGACCACGGGGGCAGCCAAGGTGTGTAGTTTGGGGTCGGGATAGTGAAGAATTTTCAACAAGGCCATGATCGTAAATGTTCGGCAAGATGCCTCTGGACTCTAAGGTTTCCGTGCAAAATCTGACAAAGTGGTTTAACTTTTGTTCTGGCTGAATTATAACCAGCGCAACTGCGTCGCCATCCATTAAGGGCAGGAACTATGCGTACCCTCTTGTTGATCGCTGCTATTAGCTTTGTATTCCCGGCTAAGGCCGATGAGGTTCGTCTCCGGAGCAACGCGCCCGAACGCCACGTGGTGGTCAAGGGCGACACACTCTGGGACATCTCCGAGAAATTCCTCAAAGACCCCTGGAAGTGGCCGGAAATCTGGCAACTCAACCGGGAACAGATCAAGAACCCCCATCTGATCTATCCGGGCGATGTGGTGGTGTTGACCATGAAAAACGGCAAGCCCCACCTTTCCCTGGAGGTTGGCCCGCGCTTTGGCGCGACCGTGAAGCTCTCGCCCCAGATCCGCTCCGAGCCCATCCCCGTAAAGGATGACGGCATTCCCAGCATCCCCCTCAAGGCCATCCTGCCCATGCTGTCCCGGGGTGCCGTGGGCGAACCCGCCGAATTGGCAAAAGCGCCCTATGTCCTGGGGTCCAGCGACGCTCGCGTGATGTTCGCCAAGGGCGACACCGCCTATGCCAGCAAGGGTGAGGACGAGACCAAGGAATGGCGCATCGTGCGCCTGGGCCAGGCGCTCATGAACCCAGACAAGCCCCAGGAGGTCATGGCTTACGAGCTGTTGCATGTAGGCGAGGCCAAGACCGTGACCCCCGGCGACCCCCAATTGATCCGCATCACCAGCAACGACCAGGAAATCCTGGAACGGGATCGCCTGGTGCCGGTCGTGGCGGTCGATCCGCCCCGCTACGCCCCCCACGCGCCGGCCACGGCGGTGGACGCCAAGGTGGTGGCGGCCCTGGGCGGGCCGGTCTATGCCGGCACCTGGATGACTTTGGTGTTGAATAAGGGTATGCGTGACGGACTGGAAGTGGGTCATGTGCTCGCACTGTTCCGGGCCGGACGCTCGGTTGCCGACCCCAAGTGTCTCCGCGCTGACAAGATCGCCTTTCTGGCGGGTGGGCGTGGCCATGCGGAGGACTGCAAGAAGAACGTGAATGACATGTCCGCTCTGCCGGATACCCGGGTGGGGCTGGCCTTTGTCTACCGGGTATTCGACAAGGTTGCCTACGCGCTGGTCATGAAGGCATCCGAGCCCGTCACCGTCGGCGATGTCGCGCGCAACCCGTAACTTGTGCCCAACCGTCCGGATGACCGCCACTGGTTGACCTTGGAGGCTGTCCCCGGCCTGGGGGCAGACGCCGCACGGCGGCTATTCGAAGCTTTTCCTTCCGCGCCGGCCATTCTCGGCGCCAGCGCCAGCCAGCTATCCCCCATCGTGGGCGACAAACTGGCCCGCGCCATCACCCAGGGTTGCGAAGAGGCGACATTACAGCCGACCCTGGACTGGCTGGCCCAGCCTGAAAACCACCTCATCACCTGGACCGATCCGGCCTATCCCGCCCAATTGCGCGACCTACCCGATCCCCCGCCCTGGCTGTATCTGAAGGGGGACCCGGCATGGCTGGCCCGCCCCATGCTTGCCATCGTCGGTAGCCGAAATGCCACCACCCAGGGATTACGCGATGCCACGGCCTTTGCCCAGTCCTTGTCCGAGGCGGGGCTCACCATCGTCAGCGGCTTGGCCCTGGGGGTGGATGCCGCCGCCCATGCCGGTGGTCTGGCCGGTCTGGGTTCCAGCGTGGCGGTAGTGGGCACCGGCCTGGATCGGGTCTATCCGGCGCGCAACCAGGCCCTGGCCCATCGCTTGGCGGCGGAGGGCGCCATCGTCTCGGAATTTCCTCTCGGCACACCACCCAAGGCCGGCCACTTCTCCCGCCGCAATCGCATCATCAGCGGCTTGAGCCTGGGAGTACTGGTGGTGGAGGCGGCGCCGGAAAGCGGCTCCCTCATCACCGCGCGTCAGGCGGTCGAATACGGGCGCGATGTGTTCGCCTTGCCGGGCTCCATCCACTCGCCGCTATCCAAGGGCTGCCACCAGCTCATCAAGCAAGGGGCCAAACTGGTGGAATCGGCCGCGGACATCCTGGAGGAGCTCGGCATGCGCCTCGCCGCCATCGCCCGCGCAGCACTTCCCCCCAGCCAGGAAACGGACAGCCTGCTCGTGGCTCTGGCGGCGGCGCCCTTGGCCCAGGATCAACTTGCCTCCCGCCTTGGCTTGACGGTGGAAGAGGTTTCAGTCAGGCTACTTGAAGCCGAAATGGAAGGCCGTGTGGCCCGGTTGCCCGGGGGCCTGTATCAAAGACTCTTTTAGACCCGGACTCAATTCAGATCTGATGTTTGACATCCTTTTATATCTTTACGACACCTACCTGCTGGCGGAGCGGTTTCCCGACGCTGAGCAACTCTCGCGCAAACTCTCGGCGGCCGGCTTCGAGGACAACGCCATTGTCGAGGCCTTGGATTGGCTCGCCGCCCTGGACGAGCTGGGGCCGGATGAGGCGGGCGAGGCTTATCCGTCCATGCGCATCTACAACCCCGAGGAGCAGCAGCGTCTTGCTACCGAGGGGCGCGGCTTCCTCTCCTTCATCGAGGCGGCCGGCCATCTTCCCTTTCATGCCAGGGAGTGGGTCATCGACCGAGCCCTGGCCCTGCCGGATGCCGAGGTCGGCGCGGACCGGATCAAGTGGATCGCCCTGATCGCCATGTGGAAGCTCAAGGGCGCCGGTGACGTGCTCTGGCTGGAAGACCTGGTTCGCGGCGGCGAAGACGGCTGGCAACCTACCCTGCATTGACCCCTCCATGAAATTGCTGATCGTCGAGTCGCCCTCCAAGGCGAAGACGTTAAAAAAATACCTGGGCGACGATTACGAGATCCTGGCCAGCTACGGCCACGTACGCGATCTCACGCCAAAAACCGGCTCGGTGGATACCGAGGCCGGCTTCGCCATGAAGTACGAGGTGATAGAGCGCAATGCCCGCCACGTGGAGGCCATCGCCAAGGCGGTGAAGCAGGCCGACGAAGTCCTGCTGGCGACCGACCCGGATAGGGAAGGCGAGGCCATCTCCTGGCATCTGGTGGAGATCCTCAAGGCGCGCAAGCTGCTGAACAAGAAGCCCGTGCGGCGCGTGGTGTTCTACGAGATCACCGAACGCGCGGTAAAGGATGCCGTGGCCCATCCGCGCGAACTGGCCATGGAGCTGGTCAACGCCCAGCAGGCGCGCCGGGCGCTGGATTACCTGGTGGGTTTCAACCTCTCACCGTTGCTGTGGAAGAAGATCAGCCCCGGTCTGTCCGCCGGCCGAGTTCAAAGTCCCGCCTTGCGCCTGATCGTCGAGCGCGAAGAGGAAATCGAGAAATTCCAGGCACGGGAATACTGGACCATCCATCTCGACAGCCACCAGGGCAAGCAGAAATTCCAGGCCCGGTTGTCCCGCTACAACGACCAGAAGGTGGAGCAGTTCAGCTTCGGCACGGAAGCCGAGGCCAACGCCGTCACCGCCACCCTGAACGCGGCCGGCGAGGCCCACGTGCTCAAGGTGGAAAAGAAGCGCAAGCTGCGCTATCCCACCGCCCCCTTCACCACCTCCACCCTGCAACAGGAAGCCGTGCGCAAGCTGGGTTTCTCCGCCGAGCGGGCCATGCGCGTGGCTCAGCAGCTGTACGAGGGCATCGCCATCGACGGTGGCGCGGTGGGTCTCATCACCTACATGCGTACCGATTCGGTGAATCTGGCCCAGGAGGCCATCGCCGACATCCGCAAATACATCGGCAAGAAGTTCGACGCCCATTACCTGCCGGCCGCCCCCGTCACCTACGCGAGCAAGTCCAAGAATGCCCAGGAGGCCCACGAAGCGATCCGCCCCACCGCCATCGAGCGCGATCCGGACAGCATCCAGGCCAATCTTACCCACGATCAGTTCCGCCTCTATGAAATGATCTGGAAGCGCGCCTTGGCCTGCCAAATGGCCCCCGCCGAGCTGGACACCGTGGCCGCCGATATCGCCATGGGCAGCCCCGCGCACCAGTTCCGCGCCACCGGTCAGACCATCGCCTTCGACGGCTTCCTCGCGGTGTATCGCGAGGATCAGGACGACGCCGTCGGCGAGGACGACGAGGCCAGACTACCGTCTTTGAAGGAAGGCGAAACCGTGGCGGTGGACGCCATCACCGGCGAACAGCACTTCACCCAGCCGCCGCCGCGCTATTCCGAGGCCAGCCTAGTCAAGACCCTGGAGGAATACGGCATCGGCCGCCCCTCCACCTACGCCAGCATCATCTCCACCCTGCTCGACCGGGAATACGCGGCGCTCGAAAAGAAGCGCTTCAAGCCCACCGACATGGGCCGGCTGGTGATCTGTTTCCTCACACGCCATTTCCACGATTACGTCGATTACGACTTCACCGCCAACCTGGAAAACAAGCTGGACGACATCTCCAACGGCACCCGGGAATGGGTGCCGGTGATGGGCGAGTTCTGGGGCCGTTTTTCCGGAGAACTCAAGGCCAAGAGCGAAGTGGAGCGCGGCTGCCCCTTGCCCGAGGCCTGCCCCAAGTGCGGCAAACCCCTGTTCCTGCAAGCCTCCAAGCGCGGCCTGTTCGTGGGGTGCAGCGGCTATCCCGCGTGCGATTTCACCCGCCCGTTCGGTGACCGGCCGCCCCCCGGCGAAGACATCGTGCTGGGCAACGACCCGGCCAGCGGCCTGGCGGTCAAGCTGCTCAACGGTCGTTTCGGCTGGTACGTGCAGATCGGCGACATGCCGGAGGACAAGAAGGCGCCCAAGCCGAAACGCGCCTCCTGGCCCAAGGAAACCCCCACCGATGGCGCCGACCTGGCCACCGCCCTGCGCCTCCTGTCGCTGCCGCGCGAGGTAGGCGCCCATCCGGAAAGCGGCGAGGCCATCGTCGCCAACAATGGTCGCTTCGGTCCGTACCTGTTGTATCAGGGCAAGTTCAAGTCCATCCCCAAGGACTATTCCCCCTATGACATCAGCCTGGATGATGCCATCAAGGTGCTGGCAATGCCGGTACAGCGGCGTGGCGCGGCCGCCAGCCCGGGACGCGAAGTGGGCAAGCATCCGGACGATGATCAACCCATCGTGGTACGCGATGGCCGCTACGGCCCTTACGTCAGCCATGGCAAGCTCAACGCCACCCTGGCCAAAGACATGAAGCCGGAGGAACTGACCCTGGAGCAGGCCCTGGAGCTGCTCGCCGCCAAGGCCGCCCGCCCGCCCACGGTCAAGACCAAGGCAAAAGCAAAAAGCAAAGCCAAGTCCGCCAAGTAAACCGCGACGGGATTCCGCCGCCGATTCCAAGTTAAAATGAGTCTAATCCGGCGCCCCGGATCGCGGTCATCCCGCGATGTAGCGGGGGCCGGCCGGATTTTTTCCCGCTTATCAACACGAAAAAGGTACTCATCATGGCTGTATTAGTTGGCAAACAAGCCCCTGACTTCACCGCAGTAGCCGTCATGGGCGACAACGACATCAACGAGGATTTCAAGCTGTCCGCCCATATCAAGGACAAGTACGCGGTGATCTTCTTCTACCCGCTGGACTTCACCTTCGTGTGCCCGTCCGAGTTGCTGGCCTTCGATCACCGTCTCGCCGAATTCAAGAAGCGCGACGTGGAAGTGATCGGCGTCTCCATCGACTCCCACTTCTCGCATCTGGCCTGGAAGAACACCGCCGTCAACAACGGCGGCATCGGCAAGGTGGGCTACCCCCTGGTGGCCGACATCAAACACGAGATCTGCAAGGCCTACGATGTCGAGGCTGATGCTGGCGTGGCCTTCCGCGGCTCCTTCCTGATCGACAAGAGCGGTGTCGTGCGCCATCAAGTGGTCAACGACCTGCCCCTGGGCCGCAACGTCGACGAGATGCTGCGCATGGTCGACGCCCTACAATTCGTCGAGGCCCATGGCGAAGTCTGTCCCGCCGGCTGGAAGCAAGGCGACGAGGGCATGAAGGCCAGCACCGAGGGTGTGGCCGAGTACTTGGCCAAGCACGGTAACGAGCTGTAAAGATTGCCGACATGATGGTTTTTGAGGGGGCCGCTGGCCCCCTTTTTTCATGGGCCTGACCGATGGAGTCCAGATGTCCGAGCAACCCCTTCTGCTGAATGTCATCGAGCTGCTGGGTTATCCCAATCTGCGTCCCCTATATGAACAGATGGGGTACCGCGTTCTCACCGAATTCGCCGTGCGCAAAGCCATCGCCCTCATGCGCAAGGAGAGGCCCGCGGTGATCGTGGCGGATTTCTATTCCCAACCGGATTTTCGCGACCGGGTCAGCAATCTGGAGTCCCTATTGGCCGCGGCCCAGTCCCACAAGGATGTGAAGGTGGTGGTGCTCTATGAGACGCCCCATGCCCATGCGTTGGCGCGCCTGCAAGAACGCTTTCGCGTCGATGCCGCCCTTACCCTGCCAGTGCAGCTGGAGGAGCTAAAAGCGTTGCTGGCAACATGGAAATAAAAAACGCCGCACGAAGCGGCGTTTTTTATTCTGGTGCTTGATCGATCAAGCCCGGCGGCGGCGCAGCCTGCTCATGCCGAGCAGGCCGATACCGAGCAGGCCGAGGGTGGCCGGCTCCGGCACTTGTTGGGAAGGCGGAGGCGGCGGGGCGTATTTCGTGCCAGTCAGGGCCGCGATCTTGATGTAGTCGTCGCCATCGTCGCAACCGCTGGAGACACTACCAATGGAAGCGCCATCCGCATTTCTGCAAGTGCCCCCGGAGACGTTGGAATTGTAGGCACCGATCAGCCAGTAGCTTGAGGAGGTGTTTTCCATGCCGGCGGCGTAGGTAATGGTCTTGGTGCCAGTGCCGCTGGCATTGTAGTGACCGATCACGGTCCATCCCGACTGCATGCTGGCGAAGGTTTGGCCGACCAAAGAGTTGGGGGCATTGGCGCCGGTAAACGCCAGAACGGTGAAGTCCGCGTCATAATTCGTATTCACCCAACCGACGTTCAGGTTGGTCAAGTGAACTTTTACATCCGCTCCGCTTTCCTTGAAGTTGAACAGCACCATGTCGTTGCGCTGCTGGTTGTCGGTTGCGTGCTCGGGCGTACCGCCTTCGTTGGCATCGCCGGTGTTGGGAGAGGTGGTGCCGCCGTCCAGGTTCCTTACCCCCAAGCCGTTCCATGTATAGAGGTAGGCGGACTGGATGGTGGCGCTGGCGCTATTGCTGGTGCTGGTGGTGCCGCCGGTGTTGGCATAGGCGTTCGCGTTTGCCTTGATGTTGTTGTCGGCAGTACAGGAAACGGTATTGCCCGGCGATCCACCAGACTGGATGTCTCCCGTGGTACAGGAGGCGGTGGAGGTAAAGGTCCAGACCGTTGCGTAAGCAGGTAACGCCAGAGAGAGCAAACCCGCAACGCCAAGCGCGGAGAAAATCCGTTTTGTTTTCATGATAGGGCTCCTAAGCCAATACTGGTCCAGTTAAAGCACTTCTCATGCCATGTCGTAACACATTGAAAGTTAAGGAATTTATTGCGGGGCACCTGCCGTGCATTCATCGTGTTGTAAAAAATATCGACAAGGCCAGGCTAAGGATTGCCCCATTGTTTCTGCAGGGCCTGGGCTTGTTCGACCCCTTCAAAACTGGCGCTCATACCCAGGGCCTGGGCCAGTTCCGCGCGCGCTTCCCGCGCGCGTCCGGATTTGTGGAGGCCAACCGCGAGGTGGTAACGCACTTCCGGGTTATTGGGCGCTCGCAATTTGGCTTCGCGCAGGTGCCGCAGGGCGCGTTCCGTTTCTCCCTTCTGCAGCAAGAGCCAGCCTAGTGTGTCGTTGACGGTGGGGACGCTAGGCGCATAACGGTATGCGCGCTCCGCATAGGTGATGGCCTTGGGGTCCCCCTGTTTCATCAGGATGTTGGCCAAGTTGTTCAGGGCAACAGGATGGTCGCCATGCTGCTTCAGATAGCCTTCATAGTGGGTGCGCGCGGTGGCCAGTTGCCCTTCTTGCAGCCAAGCCTCTGCCAGGGTTAATTGCACCGAGCTCACATTGGGGTGGCGCCGGTTCCAGTCCTGCAATGTCCCCCGTGCCTCGCTCGGGTTACCGCCTGCGCTCAGGGCTTGGAAGTAATTCAAGGCGTTCTCGGCGGAGTCCACCAGGCCCAGGGCGGCTCGATAGGCTCGGGTGGCCTCGGGATATCTGCGCATGGCCATGGCGGCATCGCCCAAGGCGCGTTGCGCGATGGCCGATCTGGGATTGGCCGACGCCAGACGTTGAACCCGGTCCATGGCCTTGTCGTTTTGACCTCGGCGGCGCTCCACTTCCGCCATCAGGGCGTTGGGCGCAATGGCGTTGGGCTGGTTGGTGAAGGCCTTGTTCAGGCTGAGGGTGGCGCCGTTCAAGTCGTTGATGTCCAGTTGCAGTCGAGCAACCTCTGCCAGTTGGTCTATGTCAAAGCCGGCCTGGCGCCCCAGATTGACGAAAGCGGCCTTGGCGCGATCAAACTGGCCCGTGGCGGCATGGGCCCGACCCAGGACGGAAAGCACACGGGCATCATCCGGGCGCTGGGCGGCGATCTGCTTGGCGATCTCCACGGCTTTGTCCGCCTGGCCTTGGCCCAGGTATAGATTTGCCAGATCCACGGCAGCCGAGACATTGCCGGTGTTCTGGGCGCGCACGGCTTCCAACCAGCGGATGGCCTCCACCGGTCGGCCCGCGGCCAACTCGGTGTGTGCCATTTCATATTGGGCTTGCAGGTGTTTGTTCTGAAGCTTGAGGATGGTCTGGAACTGTTGGCGGGCGGCGTCATAGCGCCGCTCCGCCGTTTCCAGTTTGCCGAGGTTGAGGCGGGCGGGGTGGAATTTCGGGGCGAGCGCAAGCGCCTTCTCATAGGCGGCGCGCGCGCCGCGTGCGTCCTGTGCCGCGGCTTTGGCCACCCCGAGGAGATTGTAGGCCGCAGGGTCCTTGGAGTGGCGCGAGAGGAAGGCCTCGGCAATACGCACGGCTTCCCTGGGTTGGCCGCGCTGGATGTTGAGCATGGCCAGGCTGTTGCCGAGGCGTAGGTCGGCCGGATTTTTTGCAAAGGCATTGGTGAGATATTGCATGCCCTGCTCTTGCTGGCCCATGCCGATGAGGCTGAAACCCATGAGGCTGGTGAGTTCGGGTTTCTGGAAAATCTGGGATCCCGCCTGTTCCAGCAGATTGGCGGCCTTAGTGTACTGATTCTTGGCCATGTAGGCGGAGGCCAGCATGTTCAGTATCTGGGGATCGCCGGGGGCCGCTCGGTTGGCTTGTTCCAAGTGGCTGATGGCGGCATCGGTGCTGCCCCGCGCCAGGAGGATGGATGCCAGCAGCTTGCGCGCACCGGGGTCGCCGGGTTTGAGGCGGATATAACCCTCGGCGTAGCTCTGGGCCTGTTCATGGGCCTTGATGCCGTAGTTGGTCAGGGCGCCCAGCATGAGTAGCTGGGGTTTGCCGTTTAGATAGGCGGCCGGCAATGTGCCGAGAACCTTCGCCGATTGCAGGAGTTCCGCTTTGGCGGCTTTGGCGTCGCCCTTGCGACCGTAGTAGACCGAGCGCAGATAGGCGGCGCGCGGTTCCTCGGGCGATATCTTCTTCAAATAGGCCAAGTCCTTGAAGGCGTCATCCAGGCGATTCAGGTCGATGAGCAGGCCGGCGCGGGCGATGCGAACATCAATAAATCCCGGATTCAGGTCAAGCGCGCGGCCGTATCCCTCCAGGGCGGTTCGGGAATTTCCTGCGGCATGGGCCACGGAGGCGCTGAGGTTCCAGCTGCGGGAATCGTCGGCCGCCGTGGTTAGGGCCTGATCGGCAAAATGCCGGGCCTCGGACAGATTGCCGCGTTGCAGGTGATACAAGCCGCGGGCGATGGCGACGCCGCCGGCCTTGGAATCCAGGGCCGCCGCCTGATCTATGGCGCGTTCAGCACCGGGATAGTCCGCCAGGGATAGATGGGCATAGGCCCGGGTAAGCCAGATGTCCTGGGCGGCCTTGCTGGGCAGTCCGGTGGGCTGGATCTTCTCCAACAGCTCCTTGTATTTGCCCAGACGCATATAGGCGTCCGCCAGGGGCCGGGCGACTTCCGAGCGGTCCGCACCCATGCGCAGGGCGGTGCTGAGGGAGAGCTCCGCTCCGCTCGGATCGCCGCGGCGCAGTTGCGCCTGGCCCAGCAGTAGATAGGCGGAGAGGTAGGAGGGATCCTGCTGGAGGGCGTTTTTGAGCTGGACGATGGCACCGGCATCGTCGTTATGCTCATAGCGCGTCAGGGCGTCTTCGTAAAACTGGGCCGCCTTGGTGGCATCGGCGGCCCAGATTCTGGAGGTGGCAAGAAGTAGTGCAAGGGCAATTCCGAGATGCTTCACGTGTGAGCTCCTCCGCCGGGCGAGGCCTCAACCGCGCCGCATGGAATCAAAGAAATCCGCGTTGGTCTTGGTGGCGCGAATCTTGTCGCTGAGGAATTCCATCGCCTCCATGTCGTCCATCGGGTAGAGCAATTTGCGCAGTACCCAGATTTTCTGCAACAGGGAGGCCTCGATCAGCAGTTCTTCCTTGCGGGTACCGGAACGGTTGACGTTGATGGCGGGGTAAACCCGCTTCTCCGCCATGCGCCGGTCCAGATGGATCTCCATGTTGCCGGTGCCCTTGAATTCCTCGTAGATCACATCGTCCATGCGCGAGCCGGTGTCCACCAGGGTGGTGGCGATGATGGTGAGGCTGCCGCCTTCCTCGATGTTGCGGGCGGCGCCGAAGAAGCGTTTGGGCTTCTGCAGGGCGTTGGCGTCGACGCCGCCGGTGAGCACCTTGCCGGAGGCGGGCTGCACCGTGTTGTAGGCGCGCGCCAGGCGGGTGATGGAGTCCAGCAGGATGACCACATCCAATTTGTGTTCCACCAGGCGCTTGGCCTTCTCGATCACCATCTCGGCCACTTGCACGTGGCGCGAGGCGGGTTCGTCGAAGGTGGAGGCCACCACCTCGCCGCGCACGGTACGGGTCATTTCCGTCACTTCTTCCGGGCGTTCGTCGATCAGCAGGACGATCAGCACCACCTCGGGATGGTTGGCGGTGATGGCATGGGCGATGTGCTGCAACATCACGGTCTTGCCGGACTTGGGCGGGGCGACGATGAGGCCGCGCGAGCCCTTGCCGATGGGGGCGATCATATCGATCACCCGGCCGGTCATGTTCTCTTCCGCCTTGATGTCCCGCTCCAGCTTGAACGGCTTGTTGGGGAACAGGGGCGTGAGGTTCTCGAACAGGATCTTGTGCTTGAGCGCCTCGATGGGGCCGCCGTTGGCCTTGTCCAGCTTGGTCAGGGCGAAATAGCGTTCGCCGTCCTTGGGGGTACGGATCTCGCCCTCGATGGTGTCGCCGGTATGGAGGTTGAAGCGGCGGATCTGGGAGGGGGAGATGTAGATGTCGTCCGGGCTGGACAGGTAGGAGGTGTCGGGGGATCGCAGAAAACCGAAGCCGTCCGGCAATATCTCCAGCACCCCGTCGCCATAGATGCTTTCACCCTTCTTGGCCGTATTCTTGAGCAGGGCGAAGATCAGCTCCTGTTTGCGCATCCTATTGGCGTTCTCGATGCCGTTGGTCTCGGCCATCTCGAGTAGCTGGCTGACGTGTAATTGCTTGAGTTCGGATAGATGCATGGCTTTTGTTGGTGGCCGGGGGAGGCCAAGAAGGGGATTGCGGGAGGGGTGTTGGGCGCCCGGCAGGACACCGGACGCCGCAAAGCTATCGGAAGTTAGATATTGCTGTCAACAAATGCGGTGAGCTGGCTTTTGGATAGCGCGCCCACCTTGGTGGCTTCCACGTTGCCGTTCTTGAAGATCATCAGGGTGGGAATGCCGCGGATGCCGAACTTGGGCGGGGTGCCCTGGTTCTCGTCGATGTTCAGTTTGCAGACCTTGAGGCGGCCGGTGTATTCCTTGGCGACCTCGTCCAGGATCGGGGAGATCATCTTGCAGGGACCGCACCAGTCGGCCCAGTAGTCCACCAGCACGGGCATAGGGGATTGCAGCACTTCCTGCTCGAAAGTGTCATCAGTTACGTAATGGATGTGTTCGCTCATTTAGGAACCTCGCGGGGATTGATCGTGTAGTAAAAAACTGGGGGCGCGAATGGCCGGTAGGCATTGTTCCCGCTATGCTAGCGAAAAAGTAATAGCGAGGAAAGTTATGACCTACGTTGTCACGGAAAACTGCATCAAGTGCAAGTACACCGATTGCGTGGAAGTTTGCCCGGTGGACTGTTTCCACGAGGGGCCGAACTTCCTGGTGATCGACCCGGAAGAGTGTATCGATTGCAATCTGTGCGTGTCCGAGTGCCCGGCCGAGGCCATCTTCGCGGAGGACGATGTGCCGCCCCAGCAGCGCCAGTTCATCGCCCTCAATGCCGAACTGGCCCAGTCGTGGCCAGTGATCACCGAGAAAAAGGACGCCCCGGCCGACGCCGACGACTGGAAGGGCAAGCCGGACAAGCTCCCCCTGCTGGAACGCTGAGTTATTTCCCCGGGGTTATTTAGCCAAGGCGGCCTTCAACGCCTTCAGGCAGTAGTCCACGTTCTCCGGACAGGCGCTGGCGCCCATCAGGCCGATGCGCCACACCTTGCCGGCCAGGGCGCCCAGGCCGGCGCCGATCTCCAGGTTGAATTCGTTCAGCAGGCGCGCGCGGATCGCTGCCTCGTCGACGCCTTCTGGCACATAGATCGAGTTGAGTTGCGGCAGCCGGGCGGATGCCTCGACCACGTATTTCAGCCCCATGGCTTCGAGTCCGGCCTTGAGCTTTTCGTGCATCGCACGGTGCCGCGCCCAGGCGTTTTCCAGGCCTTCTTCTTCGAGGATCACCAGCGCTTCGTGCAGGCCGTACATCGGGTTGATCGGCGCGGTGTGGTGGTAGGTGCGCTTGCCGGCGGACTGCCAGTAGCCGAGCACCAGATTGAGATCGAGGAACCAGCTTTGCACGACGGTGGTACGCGCCTTGATGCGGGCGATGGCTTTTTCAGAGAACGACACCGGCGACAGGCCCGGGGTGCACGACAGGCATTTCTGGCTGCCGGAATACACCGCGTCGATGCCCCACTTGTCCATGTAGATCGGCGTGCCACCGAGGCTGGTGACGCAGTCCATGATGGTGAGCGCGCCGAATTCCTGCGCGATCTTGCCGAGCGTTTCCGCATCCGACTGAGCGCCGGTTGACGTTTCGGCGTGGACGAAGGCCAGAACCTTGGCATCGGGGTTGGCCTTGAAGGCATCGCGCACTTTCTGCGGATCGACCGGCGCCCCCCAGGCGTCTTCCACCACCACCGGCACGCCGCCGGTGCGCTTGACGTTTTCCAGCATGCGCCCGCCGAACACGCCGTTCTTGCAGACGATGACCTTGTCGCCACGCTCCACGAGATTGGCGAAGCAGCATTCCATACCGGCGGAGCCGGGTGCGGAGATGGGCAGCGTCATTTCGTTCTTCGTCTGGAACGCATACTGGAGCAGGAGCTTCATCTGGTCCATCATCTCGATGAAGGCGGGGTCCAAGT
>JBGSHR010000167.1:0-1510 GCA_041752155.1 Thiobacillaceae bacterium
GGTGGGCGGGGTGTGCGGCGGGCTGCTAGACCCACCAGCTGGCGCACACGGTGGTGCCGTCCCAGGCGTTGGGGGTGGCCACCTCCATGGTGCCGCCGGCCAGGGCGATACGTTCCTGCAAGGTAAGCAGATGCAGGTCCCGGTCGTTCTTGCGTTCGGCGTTCTGGGAGGCCAGCGGGCAGTTGTCCATGATCTCCAGGTGGATCAGTCCGGCGGACTTGGCCAGGCGGATCTGCACCTGGTTGGCGCAGGTATGGCGCGCGATGAACTGGAGCATCTGCTGGATCAGGCGGAACAGCACCACCTTGAGGGGCTTGGGAATGTCCTCCTCGGCGATCCGGGCGTCATGGCTCAGGGCCAGATCGGGATAGACGTTGTGGAACTCCCGGCAATACCAGTCCAGGGTGGGCAGTACGCCCAGATGGTCCAGGCTGGAGGGGCGCAGGTCCATGGCCAGGGCGCGCACCTCCTGGATCGCGCTCTGCAGGGTGGGCACGGTGGCCGCCAGGACGCGGCTGCCCTGGGCGCTGTCCCGGCCGTTGTCCTCCCGGCACGAGTGGCAGGCGTTCTCCACCAGGTACTTGATGCTGCTCAGGGTCTGGGCGATGCCCTCGTGCAGTTCCACCGCCACCCGCTTCTTCTCCTCCTCCTGGGCGGTGAGGAGCTGGGCGGAGAGCAGCTCCAGGGCATGGCTGCGTTCCCGGATGGTGCTCTGCTGGGCCTGGATGATGCGCTCGGCATAACGCACGATGGCCAGCAGGGCGAGATAGAGCAGGGCCAGGACGGCGATGCTGCCGCCCAGCACCAGGATCTGGGCCCGCTCGATCTCGGCCACCAGCGGATTGACGTCGCTGTAGATCTCGAACACCCCCAGGATGGGCCCGGCGTTGCCATGGCGGATCGGGATGTAGGTCTGGATCAGGTTGTCCGACTCGGTCTCCAGGTCGAACGGGTTGAAGCTGTCCCGGTAGGTCAGCTTGCTGGTGACCCGTCCGGCCATGCCGTTGCGGAAGGCCGGATTGTCGCTGCGGTCGACGCCGATCTGCGGCTGCAAGGTGGAATACAGGACGATGCCCTCGTCGTCGTAGACCTTGACCCGGGTCACGCTGGTGCCCCGCGTGAGCTCGCCGATGACTTGGGTGAGCTCGGGCGGCGGCGGGGTGCCGTGGTGGTGGTCCTCGTTGCCCAGGTAGCCCAGCAGCGGCGCGCGCACCGCGTTCAGCAGGCTCTGGGCCAGCAGTTGGTTGCCGCGCTCGCCGAAGCGGATTATGTCGCGGAGGGCCACATGGCGGTACAGCGCGGTGAGCAGGACGGCGGCCACCAGGATGCTGATCAGGCTGGTGAGGGAGAAGAAGCGCAGGATCCGGAACACCTTCTGGTCCCGCGTGGCTGGTCGGCGTCCCCATCGTTTCGTCATGAGCCCCCCTGTTCCGTTCCTGGTGCGTGTGGTGAATGCCTGATCCCCGAGCCATGCCGTCTCTGCCTTTTGAACACCTTCGGCATTGTTGCC
>JBGSHR010000168.1:0-2228 GCA_041752155.1 Thiobacillaceae bacterium
CTGCTGCTGCGCGAGCGCCTGAGCGCGCCCCAAGGGCTGGTGCGCTCGCCCGAGGCCCAGCGGCGCGTGGACAAACAATGCCGCGACCTGGCCCTGTATCAGTTCAAGACCTGTCCGTTCTGCATCAAGGTACGCCAGGAAATGCGCCGCCTGTCCCTCGCTATCGAACTGCGCGATGTCCAGCACGACCCCGTCCACCGCGAGGCCTTGCGCCAGGGCGGCGGGCGCACGACGGTGCCCTGTTTGAGGATGCTCGACAATCGGGGAAACAGCCGCTGGCTGTACGAATCCGCCGCGATCATCGACTACCTGGGCGGCCGCTTTGGCCAGGCGGTTGACCAAGCGGTTGGCCAGACGGCTGGCCAGACGCCGGCGAGCAAGACGCCCTCGAGCGTACCGGCCAAGATGATCTCCAAGGAGGCGATCGCCCAGCTGCCGATCCGGCGCTATGAAGGCGAGGTGTGCCTGGTCGCCACGGCCGAGGCGCTGGAGCGTGCGATGGCCGACATCCGGCAGGAACGGGTGGCCGGTTTCGACACCGAGACCCGACCCGCCTTCACCAAGGGGGAAAGCCATCTGCCCTGCCTGGTGCAGGTCGCCACGGCGCGGGCGGTGTATCTGTTTCAGTTGCAGCAGCTGGATTGTTCCGCAGCCCTCGCCGAGCTTCTGGCCGCGCCGCACATCGTCAAGACGGGGGTCGCGCTGGCCCACGACCTGCGTCAACTCAAGCTGGTGTTCCCGATCACGCCCGCCGCCGTATTGGACCTGGGCAGCATCGCGAAACGCCACGGCGTCAAGCAGACGGGTCTGCGCAACCTGGCCGGGATCTTTTTGGCGTTCCGGATTCCCAAAGGCACAAGCACCTCCAACTGGGCCTCGCCACGCCTATCCGCGGCCCAGATCAATTACGCCGCCACCGACGCCTGGGCCAGCCGCGAGCTCTATCTGCACTTTGAAAATCGGGGGCTTTTGGCGCCCGGCATGGCTCTTTCGATGGAATAGCCTGCAGCAATCCCTCAAAGCGCGCACACTGATCAACCCGGTGCATTACACCGTCGCCACGGGCCATGCCCCTCTGATGTCGGTCGTAAAAGCCGCTTTTCTGACGAAAACCTGGAGTTATCGAGGTGCAAGACATCCTGCAATACCTGAAAAACCACGGTGAGCGTCTCGACTCCGAGATCGCCAAGGAGACGGGCATTCCCCTCGAGAACGTATGCCGCTACCTGGCGGACCTGGCCGCCAAGGGCGAAGTGATCATGTGCCGCACGACGCGATACAACGATGGCAAGAAGATGGAAGGGATGCTCTGCCGGGTAGCGGGCTTTATCCCGTCCGCGAGCCCAGGCAGGAAATCAAAAGCGCAGGTCTAGGCGGAGCGGAAACCGAATCCGCGCAACGCCGATCCCAGGCCGCTCACGGGCCGTTTTTCCCTGCCGCCCCCTGCCCCGCCATCAGGATGGTGTTAGCCTTGCACTTCCCGTCCCGACCTATCCTGAACCCGCCTGTGCCTTACGGGCTGTGCAGCCTTGAGATGTTCCAAGCCACGCCGTGACTAACGCCCATCCGCCACTTATCGACCAGTTGCTGGCGCGAGTCCGGCGCATCCCGGTCACTTTGCTGCTGATCGCCGCCAACGTGCTGATATTCGGCACCATGCTGGGCTTCGGCGCGGGGCTCTGGCACTCGTCCAATGGCGTGCAACTGGCCTGGGGCGCCAACTTCGGCCCGGCCACCAAGGATGGGGAATGGTGGCGTCTGGGCAGCGCCATGTTCCTGCATTTCGGCCTGCTCCACCTGGCCATGAACATGCTGTCGCTCTGGGATAGCGGGCGACTGGTCGAGCGCATGTACGGCCACGGCCGCTTCATCCTCATCTACTTCTCCAGCGGCCTGACCGGCAACCTGCTGTCGCTGATCGCCCAGGGCGACAAAGCGATTTCCGGCGGGGCGTCGGGCGCCATCTTCGGCGTCTACGGCGCGCTCATGTGGTTTCTCTGGCAGGAACGCGGCAGGTTGAATCCCGCCGAGTTCAAGTGGATGTTCTGGGGCGCGGCCGGCTTTTCCGTCGTCACTATCACCCTCGGCCTGCAGGTGACCGGCATCGACAACGCCGCCCACATCGGCGGGCTGGGGGCTGGCATCCTGTGCGGCATGGCCCTGGCGCGTCCGCTCCATCCCGGCGGCCCACCCCGCAACCTCGCACGGGGGCTGGCGGCGGCAAGCCT
>JBGSHR010000169.1:0-4546 GCA_041752155.1 Thiobacillaceae bacterium
GCCCGAAACCCGGCCTCCGGCGTTTTCGGGGGGCGAAACCGGCGGGACGCAAGGAGGCGCGTCATGAAAGTGCTGATCCGAAACACCGCCCTCAATGGGCAGCCGCTGGAAGAAGACGGCGAAGTCTTCACCGGGGAGACGGTGACCGACGTGGTCCACGCCATGAAAGGGTCCACGCTCTTTTCCGACCAGCGGGACCTCGAGGACTACATCGACATGGTCCTGCGCAACGCCAAGATGCTGGCCGGTGTCGAGCTTACGGTCCGGGGCGACACGCCAGAGGAAAAGGCCGCATCTTTCCTCGATGCGCTGATCAAACACGGTCTTGCCGAGGTGCAAGAGGACAAACCCGCACGGATACCGATTCCCGCCCTGGTCTGGCAGGGCATCGATGCGGTCCGGCTCTCGGGGCTGACCAACATGCTCGACCGGCAGGTCGTCGCCCGGTTGGCCGGAGAACTCGGCTGGCCCGACGCCGCGCGCTGGATCGAGGCACACCCGAAGGAATACGCCGAGGGCGTCTTCCGCGGGTTCATCGTTGATCCGCAGGGAGGGAAACCCTGATGTGCGGGCTCGCGGGCGTCATCTTCGGAAAAAAACGGCGGCGCGTCGAGGAGCGGGATTACCTCGCCTGGCTCTTCACCCGCCTGTTGATATTGAGCGAAGAGCGAGGGCCCCATGCCACCGGCGCGGCATGGCTCGATATCGACGGATGCCACCGGCTGTTCAAACGACCGGTGACGGCCGAGCGGTTCGTGACGGACAAGGCCTTCGCCGAACTCCTTGCCTCCATGGACAACCGCGCCGCGCTCCTGCTCGGGCACACCCGTTGGCGCACCCGTGGGGACGAACAGGTCAACAGCAACAACCATCCGATCCGCGCGGGCGAGGTGATCGGCACCCACAACGGCACCATCTACAACGCCGATTACCTCTTCCGCCGCTGGAAGCTGCGGCGCTTCGCCGAGGTGGACAGCGAGATTCTGTTCCGCCTGGCCGCGAACGCCGCCCGGGACGGGGCCATGGATATCGAGCGGTTCAAGGAGCGGCTCCGGCGCTGCCGCGGGCAGATCACCGCGGTCATCGCCTGCCGGACCGATCCGGGCACCATTTTCGTGCTCAAGGGGAACAGGCCGTTGGAACTGCGGTGGCATCCCCGCCGCAAGGCCGTCCTCTACGCTTCGGACCCCGCGTATCTGGACGCCGTGCTGGCGGAGGAAAAGAGTTGGAGGGAGCTTCCGGTCCCGCCCATGAGCCTCGTGGTGTTCCGGCGCGAGGACCTGGCCGCGTATTCGGTGGAGCCGTTCGAGTTCGTCGCCCAGGAGAGAAAGCGGGCGGAACCATGACAGGCACCCCGATGAACCAGGCAATGAACCCAACAGAACCCTCGAATGCGAACACAAGCGGAAGGCTGAGACTCTTCGTCTACGGCACCCTGAAGCGTGGTTTCTGGAACCACGACCGCTTTTGCCGGGGCGTCCTGACCGTGGAAGACGCCGTGGTCCGCGGCCGCCTCTTTGAGACGCCCTCCGGCATCCCGGTCCTGCAGGTCCCGGAAGAGGACATCCTCGCCGTCGGTAGCGCCGATCCGCTCGCCGACGTGGCCACACAGGCGCACGTCGCGGCCCGCATCTCCAATCCCGAGCCAAGCCCCGACCGGCACCAGGAAAACGCCACAGGCGCGCCCTGGGGCCCCGTGTACGGGGAACTTCTGACCTTCGAAAATCCCGAAACCCGCCTCCCGGCCATCGACCGGCTGGAGGGGTTTCACCCCGGCGGTCCCTGCCTCTACCGCCGCGTCTTGGTTTCGGCGCAGGCCCACGGAACCGTGCTTCCGGCCTGGCTCTATGTTGTTGAAGTGAAAAGTAATCGCAGCTTCAAGCAGCTTCTGTCCGGCAAGTGGCGATCCTGAAATCGGGTCCATTCGAGCCATAAATTCCTCTTGCTTTTTCCTTGCGAACGCTATAACATACGCTATTATATTCGGTCAAGGGCTGTGGTCTGCCATCCAGACAAGAGGTGCAACGAATGGACACAGAAGGTCGAAGTCTTTCGGCGTTGGTAAAAGAGATACGACGACAGCTTTCCTTGAGCCAGGAAGACCTGGCCAGGTTGCTCGGCGTCAGCTACGCGACCGTCAACCGATGGGAAAACGGGTTGTCTAAGCCCTCCAAGCTCGCAAAGGCCCAACTGGAGAGCTTCTGTAAGAAGATGACCGGTCAGGGCAAGTTGACACTTCCGGAGGGTGAGCACAGATGACGAGCGAACTCGAAAGACAAAAACCGCCGCTGGCAGTTAAACAGATTGAGGACTTGGCCCGGGGCCTGGGCGAACGGGGCGAGGACCTCTTGCAGGAATTCTTCCCCGGAGAGGAGAGCTGACATGGCAAAAGACACGAACAACGGCGCGAATCTCGGCTTCGAATCCGAGCTCTGGCGTGCCGCCGACGCGCTCCGCTCCAACATGGACGCCGCCGAGTACAAGCACGTCGTACTCGGTTTGATCTTCCTCAAATACATATCTGACGCCTTCGAAGAGCAACGCGCGAAGCTCGAAGCGGATCGCACCCAGGGAGCCGACCCGGAAGACCCTGACGAGTACCGGGCCGTCAACATATTCTGGGTGCCCAAAGAGGCGCGCTGGTCCAAGCTCAAATCCGAAGCCAAGCAGCCGACCATCGGCAAGGTCATTGACGACGCCATGCTCGCCATCGAACGCGACAACCCCTCGCTCAAGGGCGTGCTGCCCAAGGACTACGCTCACCCGCGTCTCGACAAACAGCGGCTCGGCCAGCTCATCGATATGGTCGGCAACATCGGTTTGGGAGATAAGGCCAACCGCTCCAAGGACATTCTCGGCCGCGTCTACGAATACTTCCTCTCCCAGTTCGCCAGCGCCGAGGGCAAAAAAGGCGGCCAGTTCTACACGCCACGCTGCGTTGTCCGTGTGCTGGTCGAAATGCTGGCCCCCTACAAGGGCCGGGTCTATGACCCGTGCTGCGGCTCCGGAGGCATGTTTGTCCAGTCGGTGGAGTTCGTAAAAGCGCACGCCACCGGCAATGGGAATGGAGGAAAAACAAAGGCCGATGTCAGCATCTTTGGCCAGGAATCGAACCATACCACCTGGCGGTTGGCCAAGATGAATCTCGCCATACGGCAGATCGAGAACAACCTCGGCAAGGAACACGCCGACACCTTCCACCACGACCTGCACCCCGACCTCAAGGCCGACTATGTCATCGCCAATCCGCCCTTCAACGATTCCGACTGGGGCGGCGAGCGCCTCAAGGACGACAAGCGCTGGAAATACGGCATCCCGCCCGCCGGCAACGCCAACTTCGCCTGGGTTCAGCACTTCATTTATCATCTGGCCCCGACCGGCTTGGCGGGCTTCGTTCTGGCCAACGGGTCGATGTCCTCCAATCAGTCGGGCGAGGGCGAAATCCGCAAGAACATCATCGAGGCCGACCTGGTGGACTGTATGGTGGCGATGCCCGGGCAGCTTTTCTATTCGACACAGATTCCCGTCTGCCTGTGGTTCATCGCTCGCGATAAAAAGAATGGCCGCTTCCGCGACCGGCGCGGCCAGACGCTCTTCATCGACGCCCGCAAGCTGGGGACGATGATTGATCGCGTTCACCGTGAGCTGACCGATGACGATATCCGCAGGATCGCTGACACCTATCACGCTTGGCGGGGCGACAAGGACGCGGGCACCTACGAGGACGTCCCGGGCTTTTGTAATAGCGCCACGCTGGAGGACATCCGCCATCACAACCACATACTCACGCCAGGCCGCTATGTCGGCGCGGCCGAGGTCGAAGACGACGGCGAGCCCTTCGAGGAGAAAATGGCCCGGCTGACGGCCGCCTTGCGTGAGCAGACCGAGCAGGCCGAGAAGCTCGATCAGATCATCTGGGCCAACCTGGAGGACATCGGCTATGGCGGGTGATGGTTGGGGCACGATGCTGTTCGACCAGGCTGTTCAGGTGAATCCGACGGTTCGCCTTGAGCGTGGTTCGATCTATCCGTTCGTGGACATGCAGGCTGTCGATCCTGGTTCGCGCAGTGTTGGCCCCAGTGAATCACGAGAGTTCAAGGGCGGCGGCTCGCGGTTTATGAACGGCGACACCCTCATGGCTCGCATCACTCCCTGCCTGGAGAACGGCAAGATCGCGCGCTATGCCGCTCCCAAAGGCAAAGATGTAGGTCATGGCTCAACAGAGTTCATCGTGATACGTGGCAGGCCCAACGTCACGGACAATGGTTTCGCCTACTACCTGACCAAATGGGACGGAGTCCGCCAATACTGCATTTCGCAGATGACGGGAAGTTCGGGTCGCCAGCGCGTGCCGACCAGTGCTCTGAGTCACCGTGAGGTGACGATTCCTCCCCTCAAGGAGCAGCAGGCCATCGCGTGCATTCTGGGGGCGCTGGACGACAAGATCGAGTTGAACCGGCGGATGAACCGGACGCTGGAGGAGATGGCGCGGGCGATCTTCAAGAGCTGGTTCGTGGACTTCGACCCCGTCCGCGCCAAGGCCGCC
>JBGSHR010000170.1:0-1590 GCA_041752155.1 Thiobacillaceae bacterium
AAGCGCCCCAGGGTCAGCGCCACCTCGGGGAAGGCCTCGCGCAGGTGCTGGGCGTGGGGCGGCTCTTCTCTGGAATCGGTGGCGCGCACGCTGCCGGCGTCATGCTCCAGCAGCCAGCGCACGCAAGCGGCGCCGGTATCCCCCAGGCCCACCACCAGGGCCTTGATGCCGGAATAGTTGCTCGCCGTCTGGTTCATGTCCGCCTCAGCGCAGCTTCAAGGTGGAAAGGCCGATCAGCACCAGCATCATGCTGATGATCCAGAAGCGCACCACGACCTGCGTCTCCTTCCAGCCCTTCTTCTCGAAGTGGTGGTGGATGGGCGCCATGAGGAACACCCGCTTGCCGCGCAGCTTGAAGGAGCCCACCTGGAGCATGACCGACACGGTCTCGGCCACGAACACGCCGCCCATGATGAACAGCACGATCTCCTGGCGCACGATCACCGCCACCACGCCCAGGGCGGCGCCCAGGGCCAGGGCGCCCACGTCGCCCATGAACACCTCGGCGGGGTAGGCGTTGAACCACAGGAAGGCCAGGCCCGCCCCCACCAAGGCGGTGCAGAACACCACCAGCTCGCCGGCGCCGGGGATGTGGGGCATGCCCAGGTACTTGGAGAACACCGCGTGGCCGGCCACGTAGGCGAAGATGGCCAGGGCCCCGGCCACCATCACCGTGGGCAGGATGGCCAGGCCGTCGGCGCCGTCGGTGAGGTTCACCGCGTTGCTGGTGCCGACGATGACGAAGTAGGCCAGCAGCACGAAGCCCGCCACCCCCAGGGGCATGACGATGTGCTTGAAGAACGGCACGATCAGCTCGGTCTGGGCCGGCAGGTGGGCGGACCAGGCCAGCCAGCCAGCCACCGCGAAGCCGATCAGCGACTGCCAGAAATACTTCCAGCGGGAGGGCAGGCCCTTGGGATTCTTCTCCACCACCTTGCGCCAGTCATCCACCCAGCCGATGGCGCCGAAGCCCAGCAGGGTGGCCAGGGCGATCCAGACGTACTGGTTCCTGAGGTCCGCCCACAGCAGGGTGGTGAGGGCCACGGCGGCCAGGATCAGGGCGCCGCCCATGGTGGGGGTGCCGGCCTTGGTCAGGTGGGTCTGGGGGCCGTCGTCGCGGATCGGCTGGCCGATCTTCAGCTCGGTGAGCCGGCGGATCAGATACGGCCCCACCAGGAAAGAAATGATCAGGGCGGTGAGGGCCGCCAGCACCGCGCGCAGGGTGATGTACTGGAACACGTTGAAGGCGCGGATGTCGTGGCCGAGCCATTGGGCGAGCATCAGGAGCATTGTTTGTTCTCCAAAAAGCTCTTCACCACCCGCTCCATCTGCATGAAGCGGGAGCCCTTCACCAGCACGGTCACCTGCCCCTCTCCCGCCGGGAGAGGGTGCCCCGCAGGGGCGGGTGAGGGAGCGCGGGTCGGATCGATGACCTCCGTTCCCTCATCCCCAGCCCTTCTCCCGGCGGGAGAAGGGAGCAAAGCGCACTCGATCTCCGCCAGCAGTTCCTCGATGCGCTCGAAATGCATGGCGCCGCGCCCGTCCGCCTGGTTCGGGCCGAAGGCCTCGACGGCATGGATGGACAGCTCG
>JBGSHR010000171.1:0-2009 GCA_041752155.1 Thiobacillaceae bacterium
CGAGGGCATGATCGCGCCGAAAATCATGATCAGCCCGTGCATGGTCGTCAGCTGATTGAAGACGGCCGGCTGGAAGAGCTGCAGGCCGGGCTGGAACAGCTCGGCGCGGATCAGCATGGCCAGTGCGCCGGCGAAGAAGAACATGAACAGCGAGAACCACAGGTAGAGCGTGCCGATGTCCTTGTGGTTGGTGCTGGTCAGCCAGCGCGCGATCCCGGCCGGCGCGTGGTCATGGCCCTCGTGTTTCGCTTCGGCAATGGTGGCTGTGTTCATCCCGCCCTCCGGTTCATTAGCGTCGCGCCGCGATGTCGGCCGGTTGCACCACGTCGCCCGTCTGGTTATCCCAATGGTTACGCTCGAAGGTAACGACGGCGGCGATATCAACATCGGAAAGCAGGGCGCCGAAAGCCGCCATTGCCGTCTTGTCTTTTCCGTTCAGCACCATGTCGATATGCGCGGCCTTGTCGCCGGTGACCATCGGCGACTTGTTGAGCGCCGGGAAAGCGCCGGGAAGACCCATGCCGTTTTCCTGATGGCAGGCGGTGCAGTAGGTGCCATAGACCTTTTCGCCCATCGCCCGCAACTCGGCCAGTTCATAGGTCTTTGAGGCGTTCGCAGCGGCTGCCGCCACGCGCGTCTTCTGCTCGTCCTTCCAGACCGCGAATTCCTCCGGTGCGACGACATTGACGACGACCGGCATGAAGCCATGCCCGACGCCGCACAGTTCGGCGCACTGGCCGCGATAGGTTCCCGGCTGGTCGACCTTGAACCAGGTGTCGCGGATGAAACCGGGGATGGCGTCCTGCTTCACCCCCAGGGCCGGCACCCACCAGGCATGGATCACGTCGGCGGCGGTGAGCAGCACGCGCACCTTCTTGCCGGCCGGCACCACCAGGGGCTCGTCCACCTCCAGCAGGTAGTGCTCGCCCTTGGTGGCCTGGTTGTCGATCTGCTCGCGGGGGGTGGCGAGGACGCTCATGAACTTCACGCCCTCCTGGAGATAGTCGTACTCCCACTTCCACTGGTGGCCGGTGACCTTGACGGTCAGGTCGGGATTGCTGGTGTCCTTCTGGGCCAGGACCGCCTGGGTGGCGGGCCAGGCGATGCCGATCAGGATCAGGAACGGGATCACCGTCCAGATCACCTCGACGGTGGTGCTCTCATGGAAGGGATGGGCCTCGTGGCCGAGGCTCTTGCGGTGCTTGAACAGGGCATAGAACATGGCCCCGAACACCACCACGAAGATGGCCAGACAGACCCAGAGCAGGATGGTGTGGAGGTCGTAGACCGTCCGGGCGATGCTGGATTGCGGCGTGGGCAAGTTGAGTTGGTATTCCGCCCGAACCCCGTTGGACAAGACGAACAGCCATACCGCCCCGAAAGGCGCACGCAAGCACTTCATCCCCATCTCCTCTCTCAGCGGCACCCGAGCATCCTTTTTTGGCGGATTTTTTTCGGGTCTTCTGATGATTTATAAGCGGGACGCGGGAAATATCAATGCGATTGGTACTAATTACTGGGCGGGGAACAGAGCCCGGACCTTGTCCAGGTCCTCCGGCGTGTCCACCCCGGGCGGCACCGGCTGGCCGCTGGTGATGACGGCGATGCGGTGGCCGTGCCACAGGGCGCGCAACTGCTCCAGGGACTCGTAGTCCTCCAGGGCGGGACGCGGGAGGCCGGGATAGGCCTTGAGGAAGCCCACCCGGTAGGCATACAGGCCGATGTGGCGGAACACCGGCAGGCCCGCCGGCAGGCTGGCCTTGTCCCCGGCCCAGGCATCGCGCGCCCAGGGGATGGGGGCGCGGGAGAAATACAGGGCATAGCCCTCTTTATCCGTCACCACCTTCACCACGTTGGGATTGAACACCTCGGCGGGATCGTGGATGGGATGGCACACCGTGGCCATGCTGGCGGCCGGGTGGTCGAACAGGGCCTGGGCCGTGGCGCGGATCAGGGCCGGGTCGATCAGGGGCTCGTCGCCCTGGACGTTCACCACCACCGCCTCGTCC
>JBGSHR010000172.1:0-1737 GCA_041752155.1 Thiobacillaceae bacterium
GATCCTGGCCGCCCTGATCCGCTCCCCCAACGCCAAGCCCAAGGACGTGGCGCGCCGCGTCTGCGCCCTGGCCACCCACACCAAGGGCGCGCCCAGCTGCACCCGTCTGAAGCAGCTCACCCTGTCCACCCTCACCGGCCGCTATCCCATCCTTCCCGCCGCCAACCTGGCCCCCCATCTGGCGGCCCGGCTGAACCTGCATCCCGGGGAAAAACGCCGCACCAGCCTGGACGCCGGCTTGCAGCGTTTCGTGACGGGCATCCTGGACGAACAGCTCCACCGCCTGGCCGCCCGCAACGTGCGGGATGGCGCCGCCCTGGTGCTGGAAAACGCCACCGGCCGGGTGCTGGCCTATGTCTCCACCAGCGGCGACGGCTCCCTTTCACCCCACAGCGACGGGGTTCGGGCGCCGCGCCAGGCCGGTTCCACCCTCAAGCCCTTCCTCTATGGCCTGGCCTTGGATCAGCACCTGCTCACCGCCGCCTCGCTCCTGGAGGACGCCCCCCTCGCCATCACCACGGCGAGCGGGCAATACGCCCCGCAAAACTACGACAACAGCTATCGCGGCCTGGTCAGCGTGCGCCCGGCCCTGGCCAGCTCCCTCAACATCCCGGCGGTGCGCACCCTGCAACTGGTGGGCCTGGACACCTTCGCCAACCGCCTGACGCAACTGGGCTTTGCCGGCCTCACCGAGGCGGCGGACTACTACGGCTACTCCCTCGCCCTGGGCGGCCTGGACGTGCGTCTGGAGGAACTGGTCCATGCCTATCGCGCCCTGGCCAACGACGGACGCGTCTCCCCCCTCAGCTTCAAGCCCGATGCCCCCCACGCTCCGGGCCAGCGCCTATACAGCCGCGAGGCGGCCTGGCTGGTGGGCGACATCCTCTCCGACCGGCAGGCCCGGGCCCTCACCTTCGGCCTGGAAAATCCCCTGGCCCGGCGTTACTGGACGGCGGTGAAGACCGGCACCAGCAAGGACATGCGCGACAACTGGTGCGTGGGCTACTCGGAGCGCTACACCGTGGGCGTCTGGGTGGGCAACTTCAACGGCAGCCCCATGCACGACGTCTCCGGCATCTCCGGCGCGGCGCCGGCCTGGGCCACCATCATGGACCGGCTCCACACCGGCCTGGCCTCCGTCCAGGCCAAGCCCCCCAAGAACCTGGTGCGCAAACCCATCCAGCCCGGCGGCGAGGCCCTGCGCCAGGAGTGGTTCCTGGCCGGCACCGAACCACCGGACACCACCTGGAATCCCGCCCATCCCCCGGCGCAAATCATCAACCCCAGCAACGGCGCCATCCTCGCCCAGGACCCGGACATCCCCCCGGAACGGCAACGCCTCGTCTTCCAGGCCCGCAACGCGCCGGAAGGGGCCTATTGGCTGCTGGACGGCGTGAGGCAGCCAGGCGGCGAGTGGGCCCTGGTGCCTGGGCATCATCGCCTTGAGCTGTTCGATGCCGGCGGTCTGATGTTGGATCAGGTGGGGTTCGAAGTGAGATAGTGGGGTACTTGGTAAACGGGACAGCTGGCGCTTGGCCTGGAGTAAAGACCAACCGTGAAGCAGCCATCGCCACCTCCGGCGAATCCCCCCTGCCCCCCATGGCACTAAGTTAAGGCCAACCGCGCCTTTCTCCCTTCTCCCGCAGGCGGGACATCGTCATCGCAGGTGAGAAGGGCTGGGGATGAGGGTCTTGGCAAGCGCAGTCATGGTGCAAACGCCCTCCCATCTTCGATGAC
>JBGSHR010000173.1:0-4928 GCA_041752155.1 Thiobacillaceae bacterium
GGCGGCCCGCGCCCTGTTCGAAGATGCGCCGGAGGCCGCCCTGGAACACCTTCTGGCCCTCGCCCGCTCGGCCCCCACCTATCGGGAAGACATTGGTCGGCGCGCCATGCTCGCCCTGTTCAACATGCTGGGATCCGAGCACGAACTGACCCGCCGCTACCGGCCACGCCTGGCCGAACTCAATGTTTAAGGGCTCGCCAATCCTGAATTCCGCACCACAGAGGCACCGAGGCACAGAGAAGACTGAGGAAACAATGAGTTATCCACTGACGAACAGTCACCTAAGGGGCGTGCCGCCTAATCTTCTCAACCCATTGTTCTACCTCTGTGTCTCTGTGCCTCTGTGGTTCCAACCGAGGTTTCCAGGTTAATGGACCGCTGGCGCGCGGATTTCGCCACCTCGCCCCCGTTTCGGCATCTGGCGCCTTGGGCGGACCAGCTCGCCGCTCCGGACTGGCCTGAGCTGGCAACCCTCAACCGCATGGCAAGCGACGCGCAACTGGTGAACGCCGCGGGACGCCCGGTGCAATTCCAACCCCAGACCCAGCGTTGCGGGCAGCGCGATTACGAGGCCGGCATCCTGGCCAGCGGCACCGTGCCGACCCGTGGACAGAATTGGCATGACCTGCTCAATGCCCTGACCTGGCTCGCCTTTCCCCACACCAAGGCCGCCCTCAATGCCGTGCAATGTGCCGAACTAAGCCCGGATACTACAGGGGGGCGTGGCGCCATCTCGGATGCGGCCACCCTGTTCGACGAAAGCGGACTGGTGCTGGCCGGCCCGGACCCGGGTCTGGCCGAATTGCTGGCGGCGCGGCGTTGGCATGAGGCCTTCGTGACCCGCCGCGCCGATTGGCGACACCTGCGCACCTACGTGGTGGGCCATGCGGTACTGGAGAAATTGCTCACGCCGTGGCCCGGCATCACGGCCAAGTGCCTGTTTGTGGCGATGGATGAGTTTCCGGAAAAGGATCTGGAGCATTGCGCGCCCGGCGCCTGCCTGGACTTGGCCATCGCCGAGCAATGGCGCATGGGCCGGATCCGGCGCCCGGCCGATCTGTTCCCGCTACCGGTATTGGGTCTGCCCGGCTGGTGGGCAGACAATGAAGTCCCCGGCTATTACGACGACACCCGGGTCTTTCGACCCACGCCCGCCTGATCAGGCATGCACGCTGACCGGAGGCGTATTGCACGCCTCGCCCGGAGCGGTGGGGACATCGAACACGGAAAAACTCAGCTTGGCCAGATCCACCAGGATGTAGCTCGGGGCCTTGCCCACGCCCCCCACCGTGCCCGGATTCACCAGCCAGGTACTCGTCCCCTTCACGTTGCGCACTTCCTGCACGCTGACCCGGTGATCATGGCCGCAGCAGACGATGTCGTAATCGCCGGTCAGGGCCATGCCGGTGGCGTAATGGGGGTAATGCACCATGAACAGGGTGCGCCCGGCCAGATGCAAGACCGCGTCCTGGCCGTGATAGCGCACCACGCTGTCCGGCTCGTGGGCGAGCTGGTTCATGGCGTAAAGGTCGCCGGTATTGTTGCCATGGATGACATGTACCGGCAGGTCGAATTTCTTCAACACCCGCAAGGTCGTCGGCGCCACCACGTCGCCGCAGTGCAACACCGCTTCGGCGCCGCGCGCCTTGGCATCCTGCACCGCATGCTCCAGCAGGCGGCGGTTGTCGTGACTGTCGGAGACCAGGCAGACCAGCATCAGAACTGGGGCTTCTCGGGAGCCGACTGGTAGCGCGTCACGCCGGCCAGTATCTCGGCCTTGGCCTCCTCGGCGCCAACCCAACCCTCCACCTTCACCCACTTGCCCACCTCCAAATCCTTGTAGTGGGCAAAGAAGTGGGAGATCTGATGCAGGATGGCCTCCGGCAGATCGCGCGGGGACTCGATGTCGCGATACAGGTTGGTGAGCTTGTCCACCGGCACCGCCAGCACCTTGGCATCGTCGCCCGCTTCGTCCTGCATCTTCAACATACCCACCGGGCGGCAACGCACCACCACGCCGGTCAACAAGGGGATGGGCGTGATGACCAGCACGTCCACCGGATCGCCATCGTCGGACAGGGTGTGGGGTACGTAGCCGTAATTGCACGGGTAATGCATGGCGGTGGACATGAAGCGGTCCACGAACATGGCGCCGGTCTCTTTATCGACTTCGTATTTGATGGGCTCGCCATGGGCGGGGATTTCGATGATGACGTTGAAGTCGTTGGGAACGTCGCGACCGGTGGATACTCGATCCAGGTTCATAAATGGGCTCCAGTTTTTTGGTACTCTGCCGATTATAGGGGCGCGAGGTTAGCTTATTGCCCGCAAAACACTAGGAAGCAAACACCAAATGGATAAGGAATTCGCCGGAGAAATCGTGATTCGCGGCGTCACCAGCTCGGGCAAAACATTTCGCCCCAGCGACTGGGCCGAACGGCTCGCCGGCATCGTTTCCCAAGTGGGTGCAGACAACCGGCTCAACTATTGCCCCAATGTCCAACCCGTCAACCAACAGGGTGTGCGCAGCATAGTAATCAGCCGCGACCTGGAAGAAGTGGACGCGCGGGTTTACAAATTCCTGATGGATTTCGCCCGGGAAAACGATCTGGTGGTGGTCGATGGGCGCAAGACCGCTCGGGCTTAGCCCCGAGGACCGATTGCCAGACGGGGCTGACCGCTAGCTGGTGACCAACCTGGCTGCCCGGCTATGCGGGCAGCTCAGCGTTGAATCAGGCCATCGCCTTGATGGCGGCGGACAGGCGGCTCTTATGGCGAGCGGCCTTGTTCTTATGCACGATGGCCTTGTCGGCCAGGCTGTCGATGGCGCTCATGTTCGCATTCAGGGCTGCCTGGGCGGCGGCCTTGTCGCCGGCATCGATGGCCTTGCGAACCTTCTTCACCGCCGTCCGGTAAGCCGAGCGCTGGGCCATGTTATGCAGACGCAGACCGGCTGCCTGACGGGCACGCTTTTTTGCCTGTGCGCTGTTAGCCATGGAGAACTCCTTAAAATCGGGATGCTTTGGAAAGCCGGGCATGCTACCAGCCAACTTGATCCAACACAAGCCAGACCGCTTCATCGCCAGAACGGGATCAACTGGATGAGCCGGTAAAGGCCGCTAGGCCTGGCTCCCGCCTTTAGCTACCATGCCGCGTCTCTCCTGCCCCACGGCCACTCCCCGATGAATCTGCTCAAAGCCCTCGCCACGGTCAGTGCCATGACCCTGCTCTCCCGCATCCTGGGCTTTGCGCGCGACGCCATCATCGCTCGGGCCTTCGGCGCGGGGGCCGCCACCGACGCCTTTTTCGTCGCCTTCAAGCTGCCCAACCTGCTGCGCCGCCTGTTCGCCGAGGGCGCCTTCTCTCAGGCTTTCGTCCCGGTCCTGGCCGAATACAAGAACCGGCGCGGAGAAGAGGCCACCCGCGTCCTGGTGGGCAGGGTGGCCACCATGCTGTTCGTGGCGCTGATGGGGGTCACCGCCCTGGGCGTGCTCGGCGCACCGCTGATCGTGCTGATCTCCGCCCCGGGTTTTGCCGCCTCGCCGGACAAATTCCAGCTCACCGTGGATCTGACCCGGATCGTCTTCCCCTACATCCTGTTCATCTCCCTGGTCTCCCTGTCCGGCGGCATCCTCAACACCTTCAGCCGCTTCATGGTGCCAGCCTTCACACCAGTGCTGCTCAACGTCGCCATGATCCTGGCGGCGGCGCTGGCGGCACCGTGGTTCGCTCAGCCGGTATTGGCCCTGGGTTGGGGCGCCTTCCTCGGCGGCATCCTGCAGCTCGGCCTGCAGATCCCGGCGCTGAAAAAGCTGGGGCTACTGCCGCGCTGGGACTGGGCGCCCAAGGACGAGGGCGTGCGCCGCATCCTCATGCTCATGGGACCGGCCGCCCTGGGTGTCTCGGTGTCCCAGATCAGCCTGCTGATCAATACCGTGTTCGCTTCCTTCCTCGCCACCGGCAGCGTGTCCTGGCTGTATTACGCCGACCGCCTGATGGAATTCCCCACCGGCATGCTGGGCGTGGCCCTGGGCACCATCCTGCTGCCCTCCCTGGCCAAGCATTACGCCGACGACGACCCCGGTGAGTATTCCAAACTGCTGGACTGGGGCCTGCGCATGACCCTGGTGCTGGCCGCCCCGGCCGCCCTGGCGCTGGGCATGCTGGCCGTGCCTCTGATCGCCACCCTGTTCCTGTATGGCGAATTCACGCCTCACGACGTAGAGATGACGCGCCAGGCCCTGGTAGCCTACAGCATCGGACTGCTCGGGCTGATTCTGGTGAAGGTACTGGCCCCCGGCTTCTATGCCCGCCAGAACATCAAGACCCCGGTCAAGATCGCCATCTTCACCCTGCTGGCCACCCAGGCCATGAACCTGGCCTTCATCTGGCAGCTCAAGCATGCCGGCCTGGCCCTCTCCATCGGCCTGGGCGCCTGCCTCAACGCCGGCATCCTGTTCCACCAACTGCGCGCCCAGGGCATCTACGCGCTGCGCTCCGGCTGGCGCGGTTTTCTCCTGAAGCTCGCCCTGGCCCTGCTCGCCATGGGCGCCTTTCTCTGGTTCGCCATGATGGACGAGGCCCGTTGGCTGACCTACGGCTTCTCGCAACGGATCACCCATCTTCTGGGGTTGGTGGTGGGAGGCGCCAGCGTCTATTTCGCCACCTTGAGACTGCTCGGCATCCGCCTCGCCGACTTCAAGCGGCGCGGTGTTGCATAGACTCGACTCCGCTTGAACCGCTAAAATCCACGTTTTTTCAACGAGATAAGCCCACCATGCTGATGACCCACGGATGGCCCGCCGCCAGCCGCCGCAATGCCATCACCATCGGCAACTTCGATGGGGTGCATCTGGGCCATCAAGCCATGCTGGCGCGGCTCACCGCCCGCGCCGCCTCGGTGGGTGCGGTGCCCACGGTGCTGACCT
>JBGSHR010000174.1:0-9424 GCA_041752155.1 Thiobacillaceae bacterium
GGCCCGGCCGTGGCCAGCAGGCGCTGGTGGGTGAAATGGATGCGCTGGCGGCGCATTTGGCGGCACCGGGGGGCGTGCACTAGGGTTCGGGCAGAGGATTGATGTTTAACCTCATCCAGGTGATAGACATGTAGTACAACAAATTGACATGCCTGCTTGGGTTGCATGTCGAGATTTTTTACACCGCAAATAGAGGCAAACCAATAAGCATCTGTTTTATTAGAAATAAACAATTGGCATATTGTTTGCTAAGACCACTGAGCGCCTGCGCAATTATCAAAATAGGGAGAAAACCAATATGCAAGCCCCCGTCCAACTTCTTCTGGCGAGTGCCCTCGCATTGGGCCAAGTCACCACGTCCACTGCGGCTTTGTCGCCGAGCTTGGCTATCAGCGCGGACAACGTAATCATCAATTTTGATCTGCAGGATTCGACGCTATCGCAATACCAAGTCTTCCCGATCCCGTACCCGTCCGATCCTCGCCCAGTGACCGAAGAATCGACTCACCTCATCTTCCTGGATGACGGCAGAATTGCCACGTACAACGGGACTTTTAGCCCATACCTGAGCGTTCTCGACACCCAAACTGGAGGGTGGACACACTTCACAGCGCCGGGACTCAGTCGGGCCGGGGACATCGCTGCTGGGCACCTTGCGAGCTACCAGAACTATGTTTTTGTGCAGGACATGGACAGTGGTGGGACTGAACAGGCGCAAGGCATCGTGCGTTTCAACATACAGACAGGAGAACATGCACGCTTTGCCACGGAGTATACGTACTACGGTCCCTCCGACGTGGCAGTGGTGAATGGTAGCGTGCATGTTCTGGACAACGACGCGTTCACCCGGACCGGCACGCATATAGACATCGATAACCTGACCCATAGCAAAGTGCATGTGTACGACCCTGTCAGCCTGGCGTATGTCAAAACAGTGGTGCTCGACGGACGTGTTTCGGAGTTCGCGATCGACAGTCAGGGTGAAATCTTTGGGATTGACGGGCCATACGGCAACCTCATCAAGTATTCCGCCGAGGGCCAGGAGCTCGCGCGCATCAATGTCTGCGACGCCATTCCGAGGGTGCTCTGTTCACCGGTGGATTTCAGCATTTCCCGGGACAACACTCTTCTCATTGGAACGCGATTTGGTCAGTTGATCTTTGCGGACCCCATGCTTCTGGACGTGGGTGTGGTTGATTTTGAAATGAACACCACCTCCATCTACGCTGCGCTGACGACAAGTCCTGTTCCTGAGCCGGCGACGAGTTATTTCTATCTGGTCGGGGCGATAGCGGTAATGCTCGTTCGTCGTGTTCGGCCTAGTTGACGCGGATATGCTAGCAGCCAGTCCGTGTTGACTTAATAAGCGTGCGGCCTAACCGGGTCAAGCCGCTTATCAGCCAGCGTCACACTCCCCGCAGCCCGCGAATCAAGCCCCTTGCTCTGCCGCGACATCTCGTACCACGCGGCGGCAAGCGGCAGCCCCAAGCTACCGCTTGCCCCAATCCCCTCACCCCACCACCTGGTAATACAGATTCTGGGGATGATTGGCCCGGGCGAAGAAGTACCAGCGCTCGAACAGCAGTCCCAGGTATTGCACGGCGAAGGCCAGCATCAGCAGGCCGGCGTCGCCCCTCAAGCCCCCGTCCAAGGATTGAGAACAACCACCCCCGTCGGTTCGAAATCGGCGACGTTGCGCGTTACGACGGTCATACCGTGGACCAGGGCGGTCGCGGCGATGAGTCCGTCGCGGACCGGGCGCGGGTCTGGCACATGCAGGCGTGCGCCACGCAGCGCAACGGCCGCATCGACGGCCAGAATGCGTCCCGAGAAGGCTGGCAACACATGGCCATCCAGCCAGGCGCGAAAAATTGCCCCCTGCGCAGGGTCTCGGCGTTCGCTCAGCAACACCCCGATTTCCAACTCCTGAAGCGTGATCGCCGAGATGAACAAATCGGCGGCATCCATGCTGTCGGCCCAGGCGGCGACCTTAGGATCCGCCTTGCCGGCGCGGATTTTCCTTATCTCGGATACGACATTGGTATCGAGCAGGAACATCAGGAAAGATCCGCCGGCTGTGCGAGGTCGCGCGAGGGCGGAACCTCGAATTCAATGTCCTCGATACCGGGCATCGCCAGCAGGTCGGCAATCTTGGTATGGCCACCGATGATCTTCTTGTACTCGGCGAACGTCAGCAGCACATGCGCGGGCCGGCCGCGGTCAGTGATGATCACCGGGCCCGACTCTGCCGCTTTCTTGGCCTTGCTGGCGTCCTGATTGAACTGCCGGCTCGATAGGGTGGTGATGGTCATGGCGACACCTCGTATTCGCGAGAAATGTAGGCACGTTACCACATTGAAAACAAGCCCGCGCACCGGGGGTGCGCTGAACAAATCCATCCGAACGGATCTCGCCCACCCGCAGGCGCCTACGGCTCAGGGAAGCCTCAGCCCACCACTTGGTAATACAGATTCTGGGGATGATTCGCCTGGGCGAAGAAGTACCAGCGCTCGAACAGCAGTCCCACGTATTGCACGGCGAAGGCCAGCATCAGCAGGCCGGCGTCGTTGTCCGCCAGGCCCGCCAGGAGCAGTAGCACGGGCACCGGGAAGGCCAGCACCAGGAAGATCCATTTCACCGACTTGAGGAACAGCAGGGTGCGGCCGTGGAAGTACTCGCGGGTGTTGTAGGCACCGCCCATCATGCCCATGGAGCCTTGCCGCACCTTGTTGTGGCGCACGCCGATGGCGGTCTGCACGGTGGATTTCTGCTTGATGCGGGCGTTGCGGATGAGGGAGGCGATGCGGGTGAGCAGGCAGGCCAGGGTGAGGGTGATGGCCCAGGCGCCGTAGAACGGCACCAGGTCCGGCGCGGCGTGGGCGGCGTAGGCGGTGGCGAAGGCGAAGCCGGAGGCGGTGCCGAGCAGGAAGTAGTTCACCAGGGTGAGGGGGGTGGCCCATTCCTGCAGGAACTTGATGGCGGCGTAGATCATGGCGGTGCAGATGAACAGGGCGATGGTGGCGATCACGCCCAGGGTGCCGGCGGTGAGGGCCATCTGTCCCGGCACGCCCAGGCCGTACAGGTCCGGATCCACGCCCAGCCAGTTGATCAGGACATAGATGAATATCAGGCCCATCACCAAGGGCAGGGCGATGACCTCGCGCGACAGCCAGGAGGTGCGCCACATGGCGGCGGCGCGCCAGGCCCGTTCCGGGTGGCCCAGGTGGAAGAAGGAGGCGATCAGGCCCCCCACCAGGAACACCAGGGCGATCAGGCCGCCCAGGGCGTAATAGCCGCCGGACTGGGCCGGTAGCACGTTGACCACGCTATAGGCCTGGCTGGAGAACAGGGCCAGGAACAACCCCTGGCCGACGCCCAGGAGGGTGGTGAGGAAGATTACTGAGAAGGCGGGATGCATGTTTACTCCGTGTGCAAACTTGTTAGGGGCAAGGGGCAAGGGGCAAGGGGCAAGGGGCAAGGGGCAAGGGGCAAGCAAAGTCTAGGGCAGTGCTGATTTATTTCTATTCCGTCACCCCGGCGAAGGCCGGGGTCCAGGTGGTTGATTTCTGGATTCCGGCCTTCGCCGGAATGACGGATAAATCCGCGTCCGTTTAGGTTTGCCTTGCCCCTTGCCCCTTGTACCTTGCCCCTGGTTTACATCAGCCAGTCGTCCAAAGTGACGTCCTTGCTGACCTCGTGGCGGATGTCTTCCTTGCGCAGCGGGTTGTCGGTACGCACCAGCTCGTCCTCGTGGATGCGCATCTTGGTCTTGCGCCGGGGCAGGTAGTGGTTGGCCGGCTTGGTGCCCCATTCGGGCATGAGCTGGTAGCCGCCCTGCTCGCGGATCACCTGGGACACCTCTGACTCCGGGTCGTGCACGTCGCCGAACAGGCGCGCGCTGGTGGGACAGGAGATCACGCAGGCGGGCTTGCGCCGGTCTTCCGGGATGCTCTGGTCGTAGATGCGGTCCACGCACAGGGTGCACTTCTTCATCACCTTCTGCTTCTCGTCCAGTTCCCGGGCGCCGTAGGGGCAGGCCCAGGAGCAGTACTTGCAGCCGATGCACTTGTCGTAATCCACCAGGACGATGCCGTCCTCCTTGCGCTTGTAGCTGGCGCCGGTGGGGCACACCGGCACGCAGGGCGGGTCCTCGCAATGCAGGCAGGATTTGGGGAAGTGCAGGGTCTCGGTGCTGGGGAAGGCACCCACCTCGTAGGTCTGCACCCGGTTGAAGAAGGTGCCGGTGGGGTCCTTGCCGTAGGGGTTGTCGTCGAACAGGGGGCCGGCCTCGCCGGAGGTGTTCCACTGTTTGCAACTGGTGACGCAGGCGTGGCAGCCCACGCACACGTTGAGGTCGATAACCAGAGCGAGTTGGGTCATTTGGCACCTCCATTGCGGCCCAGGCCGAACTTGCCGGCGACGTAGTTCTGCCACTTGCGCCGGGTCGGCGTGCCGGGCGCCGAGGGAACATTTGCGAACTGGGGCCAGGTCTCCTTGGGCTCGTCGGCGCCGGCCTTGTAGATGCGCACCCGCACGTCGTACCAGGCGGCCTGGCCGGTGACCGGGTCGGAGTTGGAGAGATGGGCGCCCGCCTCGCACGGGGGCAGTTCCTCGGAGATGAGGTGGTTGAGCAGGAAGCCCTGTTTGCTCTCGTTGGCGTCCTTGTCCAGGTTCCAGGCGCCGGACGCCTTGCCGATGGCGTTCCAGGTCCACACCGTACCGGGCTCCACCGCCTCACTGAGACGCGCCAGGCAGCGCACCTTGCCGTGCATGGATTCCACCCAGATCCAGTCGTCGTCGGCGATGCCCTGGGCGGCGGCGGTCTTGGGGTTCACGTACAGGTAGTTGTAGGCGTGGATCTGGCGCAGCCAGGCGTTCTGGCTGTCCCAGGAGTGGTACATGGCCATGGGCCTCTGGGTCACCGCGTTGAGCGGGTACTTGTGCTTGTCCGAGAGGGTGGCTTCCAGGGGCTCGAAGTAGAACGGCAGCGGGTCGAAGTAGGTCTCGATGCGCTTCTTCAGGTGCTCGGGCGGCTGCTTGCCGTCGGTCTTGCCCTGGGCCGCCAGGCGGAACTTCTGCAACACCTCGGAATAGATGTGCACATTGATGGGCTCGGCGTGGCGCGTCATGCCGTGGGCCTGGGCCCATTGCAGGTAGCCCTGGTTCCAGTTGCGCATGTACTGGTAGGACTTGGGCATGTGGTACTGGAACACGCAGTTGTTCTGCTCGTACATCTGCCACTGGTTGGGGTTGGGCTCGCCCTTCATGGACTTCTCGCCGCCCTTGCCGCGCCAGCCGGCCAGGAAGCCGATGCCGGAACCGGGGGCGGTTTCGAAGTTGACGATGAAGTCCGGGTAGTCGCGGTATTTGCGCTCGCCCTGCTTGTCGACGAAGGCGGGCAGCTTGAGGCGCGAGCCCAGCTCGATGAGCACCTCCTGGAACGGCCGGCACTCGCCGGTGGGAGGCAGCACCGGGATGCGCACGGAATCCACCGGGCCGTCGAACTCGGAGATGGGCCGGTCCAGCATGGACATCACGTCATGGCGTTCCAGGTAGGTGGTGTCCGGCAGGATCAGGTCGGCGAAGGCGGTCATCTCCGACTGGAAGGCGTCCGCCACCACCAGGAAGGGGATCTTGTATTCGCCCTGCTCGTCCTTGTCGTTGAGCATCTTGCGCACCTCCACCGCGTTCATGGTGGAGTTCCAGCTCATGTTGGCCATGAAGATCAGCAGGGTGTCGATCTTGTAGGGGTCGCCGCGCCAGGCGTTGGTGATGACGTTGTGCATCAGGCCGTGCACCGACAGCGGGTACTCCCAGGAGAAGGCCTTGTCGATGCGCACCGGCCCGCCCTGGTCATCGACGAACAGATCGTCCGGGTCGGCCGGCCAGCCCAGGGGCATGCCGTCCAGGGGGGTGTTGGGGCGCACCGCCTCGGGGGTGGTGGGGGTCTTGGCGCAGGGCGGGATGGGGCGCGGGAACGGCGCCTTGTGGCGGAAGCCGCCGGGCCGGTCGATGGTGCCGAGGATGGACATCAGGATGCCCAGGGCGCGGATCGTGTGGAAGCCGTTGGAGTGGGCCGCCAAGCCACGCATGGCGTGGAAGGCCACCGGGTTGCCGGTGATGCTCTTGTGCTCGTTGTCCCACACGTCGGTCCAGGCGATGGGCAGCTCGATCTTCTGGTCGCGCGCGGTGACGCCCATCTCGTGGGCCAGGCGGCGGATGGTCTCGGCCGGGACGCCGGTGAGGGTGGCCGCCCATTCCGGGGTGTAGTGCTCCACCCGCTCCTTGAGCAACTGGAACGCGGGCTTCACCGGCGTGCCGTCCGCCAGCTTGAATTCGCCCAGCAGGAAGGGGTCCACGCCCGGGGTATGGGTGCCCACCGGCCGGTTCATCTCCCGGTCCCACCACAGCTTGTTCTGGGGATCGAAACAGCCTTCCTCGGGCGGCACCTCGAAACGCACGAACATGCCCTCTTCCGGGCTCTTGGCGTCCAGGTTCACCAGCTCGGCGGCGTTGGAGTACTGCACCAGGAACTCCCGGTCGTACAGGCCCTGCTTGATGATCTCGTGGATCAGGGCCAGCAGCAGGGCGCCGTCGGTGCCCGGCTTGATGGGAATCCACTCGTCGGCGATGGCCGAGTAGCCGGTGCGCACCGGGTTGATGGAGATGAAGCGGCCGCCGTCGCGCTTGAACTTGGACAGGGCGATCTTCATGGGATTGGAGTGGTGGTCCTCCGCCGTGCCGATCATGACGAACAGCTTGGCCCGGTCCAGGTCCGGCCCGCCGAATTCCCAGAACGAGCCGCCGATGGTGTAGATCAGGCCGGCGGCCATGTTCACCGAGCAGAAGCCGCCGTGAGCCGCGTAGTTGGGGGTGCCGAACTGGCGCGCGAACAGGCCGGTCAAGGCCTGCATCTGGTCGCGCCCGGTGAACAGGGCGAACTTCTTGGGATCGCTGGTGCGTATCTTCCCGAGGCGCTCTTCCAGGAGGCCGTAGGCCTCGTCCCAGGAGATGGGCTCGAACTCGCCGGCGCCCCGCTCGGCCCCGGGTTTGCGGCGCAGGGGCCGGGTCAGGCGCGCGGGGGAGTACTGCTTCATGATGCCGCTGGAACCCTTGGCGCACAGCACGCCCTGGTTCAGGGGATGGTCGACGTTGCCCTCGATGAAACGCACCTCGCCGTTCTTGAGGTGCACCTTGATGCCGCAACGGCAGGCGCACATGTAACACGTGGTGGTGCGGACTTCCTCGTGCAAAGTCTCAGCTTGTTTTGTTTGCATGGATTTTTTGGTGGGCACGCGCTTCACATCCCCTGCCCGACTCAGGCCGGGGTTAGATCAAGATCAGGGGGAAGACGCGGTATGTCGATTAGAAAACGCTTATTTTCTCATTTGTGTGACATTAAAAAAACCCGCACGAATGTACGGGTTGTAATCAAGCGCATCAGACCGTTGCCCCCCTTTGAAACACCCGCCGCGCGGGCGACTCAGGACAAGCGGCTTTGGCCGGCAACCCCATACGCAAGCCCAATAAAAAACGGCACGGAACAACCGTGCCGTTGGGACTACCGACCGGCGCGCCTAGTCGGGCGATACGCCGAGCGCCCTGACCGTCTCCATATTGATGTAGCCATCCACCGGCAAGCCTTTGGCCTTCTGGTAGGCGGCGACGGCATTCATGGTCGGGGCGTCCGCATTGCCGGAGAGCGCGCCTTGGTAGAAGCCGGCGGCCTGCAAGGCCTTTTGAATCTCCGCCATCTTTGCCTGCGTGGCGTTGACGTCGCACAGGATCTGAGTCCAGTACTCCTGGGTCGGGCAGACCAGCACCTCTTGCTCGACGTCGGCGTACTCGGCCGGGATCGGCACGCGCACTTCTCGGGCGGGCGACACCAGCTTGGTGACCTCGCGTTCGGCATATTCGGCCGGGATCGGGATGCGCTTCTCGCTGGCGGGCTGGGCCAGGGTCATGATTTCACGCTCGTAGTCGACCGGCACCACCTTGGTGACCGTGGTGGCGGGCGTCACCAGCTTGGTGACATCGCGCTCGGCATACTCGGCGGGAATCTCGACGGTGCGCGTCGAGGCGGGCGTCTTCAGCACGGTCTTCTTGACCGTCTGGTACTCGGCCGGGACGTCCTCGTAGCGCACCGAGGCCGGGGTCTTGATGACCTGGCGGCTGACGTCCTCGTACACGGCCGGCACCTCGACCAGACACATCACCTGGCCGGTCTTCTCGTCGATCTTCTGCAGATTGGTCTGGGTGCCGGGTTTCCAGGTGGTGTAGGCCTCGCGCACCAGTTTCTTCTCGGTGACGGTCTCATACACGGCCGGCACCTCGATGGCCTTCTGGGAGGCCGGCTTGACCAAAACCCGCTCCTCGACGTCTTCATAAACGGCGGGCAACTGTTCCAGGCGGGTGCTGGCATCCTTGACCAGGACGCGCTCCTTGACCGTCTCATAGACGGCCGGCACCACCTCCTGCACCTCCTCGTTCTGGACGTGGACCTTCACGGCCTTGTAGACGGGCGGAACGATTTCGATGCGCTCGCTGGCTTCCTTCACCAGGACGCGCTCCTTGAGCGTCTCATAGACGGCGGGAACGGATTCGATACGCTCGCTGGCTTCCTTGACCAGCTTCTTGACAGTCTCGCTGCGGAAGCTGGCGGGCCGGGCGATCTTGGCGAAGCATTGGCCGGCCTTGGCGTTCGACGGCACGTTGTCACCGGTCACGGCGCCTGCCGGCAGCGGGCAGGGGTCGGGCAAAGCGGCTCGCTTGGGCACGGGTGCTTGCTTGGGCGCCGGGGCCGGTTTCGTTTCCTCGCAGGTTTTATCGAAAAGCCCCTGCCCCGGACAACCTATGGTTTTGTACAGCTCGTAGCCTATGGTCTTGCCCGAATTGCTGGCCGCGTTGTCCGGGTTGTAATAAGGCTCGGCCGCGTGGGCGCTCAGCATGCCCGCACACAACAACGCTGTGCTTACCGCACTCAGGGAAAGCGAAGTTATTTTCATTTTTTGCTCCTTCAGTTGAGTTGAATTATCCAAAGCCGGGAATTTGGGCAGCCACCATACCGCAAGGATGATTACCGCACTGTGAGCCCCTTCACATGCCAGGGCATCTTTTTAGAACTTAATTAAAGATAGACAGCGCGGCGCCATCGCGCCTCCTGATAAAACAGACTCTTAACCCCGGGCCAGGGCCAACCAGAGGGGCAAGGTCACCATGGAGAGCAAAGTGGTCACGGCCACCTGGGCGGCGATGACCTGGCCGTCGCCGCCCATGCGCACCGCCAGCACGTAGGCCACTGTGGACACCGGCTGGGCCGCCAGCAGGATGGCCATCTCGAACCACAGGCCGGTGAGTCCGAAGCCCCGGGCGATGCCCCAGGCGATGGCGGGCAACAGCACCAGCTTCACCGTCACCCCGTACC
>JBGSHR010000175.1:0-2279 GCA_041752155.1 Thiobacillaceae bacterium
GCCCAACTCCCGGGCCACCGGACAGGCATGGCCGCCCGCGCCCACCAGCATGGGCGCGCGGATGCGGTCGTTGATCAGCCATTCTCCCGCCTCCCGGCGCAGGGTGTGCATCGCCTCGCCGGTGAACAGGCGCGCACCGGCGCGTTGCAACAGATAGTCGTCGAACTCCCGGCGGCGGATGCCGTAACTGGCCGTCTCGGCATAGCGGATATCCCGCGCCGCCTGTCCCATCAGGCCCACATGGAATGCCTGGATCGGCTGAATGACCCGCTCGCGGCCGTAGTCTCCAGGGTCGATCTCCAGGGCCTGCAGCACGGCCGGCGTGATCCAGCCGGCGCACACCTTGTCGCGGGGAAACCGGGCCTGGTCCAGCACGGCCACGTCCATGCCGGCGCGCCGCAAGGCCCAGGCGCAGGAAGAGCCGGCCGGGCCGCCGCCCACGATCAGGACGTCGGCGCGTTCCATGATTGCTCGTTCGCCTGGTACAGATGGGCGCGGGTCCAGGGGATGTGGTTGTCGCCATTGCGCTGGAACAGGACCTGGAACAACTGCAGCCTGCCGCTGCGGAAGGCCGCCAGGGAGCCGGCCAGATAGAGTCGCCAGGCCCGTACGAACATCGGCCCGAACATGGTCTCGACCTGGTCCGTCGCCGCCTCGTAGCGCGCCAGCCAGTGTTCCAGGGTCTTGGCGTAGTGCAGGCGCAGGTTTTCCACGTCCAGCACCGACAGGCCGACCGGCTCGAACACCGTCATCATTTCGCGCAGGGTGGGCGGGTAGGCGCCGGGGAAGATCCGGTGTTCGATCCAGGGGTTCAACGGCCCCTCGCAGTCGTTGCCGATGGCGTGGATGAAGCCGCGTCCCTGGGCGCCGATACTGCGATCGATCACGGCGCCGAGTTCCTGGTAGTGGCGCCGTCCCACGTGCTCCAGCATGCCGACGGAGACGAACACGTCGTACTTGCCCTGGATGGTCCGGTAATCGGCCTGGACGAATTCGACCCGCTCCGCCAGTCCCTCCGCCTGGGCGCGTTGCCGGGCATAAGCGATCTGCTCGCTGGAGAGGTTGTAGGCGCGCACCCGCACCCCATACTCGCGGCCCATGTGCAGCGCCAAGGCGCCCCAGCCGCAGCCGGCCTCCACCACGCTCTCTCCCGGCTGCAAGCGGAGTTTGCGGCAGACATGATCCATCTTCGCCACCTGGGCCTGTTCGAGTTCCAGGGACGGATCGGGGAAATAGGCGCAGGTGTAGAGCAGTTGTTGGTCCAGCCACAGACGGTAGAAGTCGTTGCCCAGGTCATAGTGGTGGTGGATGTTGTCGCTGGACTTGCCGAGCAGGTTGGAACGCGGGGCATGGACGCGGCTCAACAGGCGACTGCCCAATCCCGGCTGTATCCCCTGGGCGTTATTGATGGCTTCGATCAGCGCCACCAGATCGCCTTCCACCTCCAGGCGGCCGCAACTGTACAACTCGCCGAACTGGAACAGCGGGTCTAGGGCCAGGCGCAACAGGGCGCCGGGATCGCGCAGATGTATCTTGAGGCGGGCCTGCGCGCCGCCCGGACTGGTGACCGCCGCGCCATCCCACGGCACCAAGGCCACGGGCGGATTGCCCAGGGTCGCGAGCATTTGCTTGAGCAGCCAGCGTTCCACGGCGGATGCCGGTCTGCTGATCCCGCCCCAGCCGTCGCCCCAGCTGTCGCCCCGGGCGTCGGACGGGGCTGAAATCCCTAGAGGGTTGCAGGTCTCCTGCTTGATGGTTCTCATCGCTCGTATGCATCCTGTCCGTGATTGAAGCCAGACCCACGTATATCGTCCGCCCGAACCCGGGCGAGCCGCCTCTGATCTCCATTGCTGACCATTTCACTACCAGACTAGTTCGGATCGCTGGCGGAGGCAGTCATGGATACTTGTTATTTTTAGTCGAGATTCCACGGCGCGCACCTTCTACCGCTTCCAGGAAGGGTTTCTCCTCAGGGCCGGAAAGTGGCCCGCGGCAGGCGCCGATACCTGAGGGCATGGGCCACTGGCCCGGATTTGCTCCGCTATTCTTCAAGTAGAGGCTCAAGCTCGGGCTTAAAGCGAAGAGTCGGCAGGGATAAGCAAGGAGGCGTGAATGGCACTGCTCGATATCGATCGTCGAAGTCATTTCGTTCCGGCGCGGCCGGTGCTGGACGGAGTGGGCCTGATCGTCGGCGGCCTGCTGCGTCGGCGTGAATGGAATGCCACGGCGGCAGGCAGCGGCATCGTCCAGTTTCGCGGGGAGGGCTGAGATCATGGGCG
>JBGSHR010000176.1:0-1971 GCA_041752155.1 Thiobacillaceae bacterium
GCCCCCAGGCCGTCACCGCCTCGATGAACCAGCGCGGCTGGCTGGGGTGGCGCACGCACAGGTCGTACTCGGCGTAGTAGCTGCCGTCGCTGTTGAAGATGATGCGGCCGACGCGTTCGTTCAGGTGGTTGCGCCAGACGCCCTCGAAGCCGGGCAGGCCGTTGGCCGGGTCCACCACGGAGACGAAGGCGGCCGTCTCCAGGGTGATGTCGGGCAGGCTTTCGGCGGCCACGAACTTGGTGGCTTCGGCGCGCAGCATGTCCACCAGGTGGCGCGCCGCCGCCACGACCTCGGGGGGCAGTTGGCTGGCCATTACCAGATTTCGGCCGGGGCCTTGAGGCGTTCCACCGGTGTGCCGCCCAGCAGGTGCTCGTCGAAGATGACGCTGACGTCTTCCTTGGTGACGCCGCCGTACATCACGCCCTCGGGGTAGACCACCACGGTGGGGCCCATGCTGCACGGGCCTAGGCAGCCGGTGGCGGTGATGGCGATCTTGTCGAAGCACTGGCGCTGCTGGAACTGGTAGTAGAACTCGTCCAGGGTCTCGCGGCAGTTCTTCTCGCTGCACGAGCCGCGCGGGTGGCCCGGCGGGCGGGTCTGGGAGCAGACGAAGACGTGTTTTTCGGGCTTGGGCATAAGGTACCTCACTAATCAGGTGGAGCTTCACGTAGCCCGGAGGAGCGAGAGCGAGTCCGGGACGCCACGGTAGCCATTTTCATCCCGGACTCGGCCTAGGGCCTCCTCCAGGCTACGGGTTAATCACGCCGCCACCGGCATGGCCTGGTGGGTGTGGCACTGTTTCGGGCAGACCCGGCTGCACGAGGCGCAGCCGATGCAGTCCAGAGCGTTCTTCAGGGACATGACGCTCATCTGGTCGTCGTCCAGGTCCTCGTCCAGCTCGTCCTCTTCCCGTTCCACCAGCTCGAACACGTCGCGCGGGCAGACTTTGTAGCAGCGGCCGCAGCCGATGCAGGTCTTCTGGTTGAGGTCGACGACGAAGGTGGGTGTCCAGGCGTTGCCGCCTCGGGTCAATGCGGTATAGGCGTCCATCACGCGGCTCCTTTCTGGGCGGCGGCAAGCTTGGCCGTGGCCTCGGCCCAGGCCTGGCAGGCGTCGTAGGTGGATTGGGCGATGCCCGGAATTTCCTGGTAGCCGGCGGGCAGTTTGTCTTCCACCAGGTCGTGCAACTGGGAGGCCCATTCGCTGGCCATGCGCTTGAGCTTCTTGACCTCGCGGTCCAGGTCTTTCAGTTCGTCTTCAGTCACGGTTGTTTCCTCTACGTAGGGTGCAATAAGCGAAGCGCATTGCACCGTTCGACATGCGGCGAGTTACGGTTTGCGCCTAACCCGCCCTACAGTCTCCTTACAGCCCCGCCACTTCCGGGTACTTGCCGATGATCTCCAGGCACACCGACAGCAGCTTGTCCGCCTCGTCCTTCATCTTCGACAGGCTGTCGAAGCTGAAGCGGTGCACGTCGCGCAGGGTGCGGTCCAGCACCACCAGCTTGCCCACGGTGATGAGGGCGCGGCCGAAGCCTTCATGGGTGATGTTGATCATGGGCACGGCCATGAGCTTGCATTCTTTCTCGATCAGGGAGGCGATGGCGTTGTAGAAGGCCTTCACCCGTGCCAGGGTCTCCTCGTCGGGATCGCCGATGACCGGGATGTCGCGGCGCTGTTCCTTGGTCTTGATGTAGGGGGCGAGGATCTTCTCCACCGGCCAGCCGTCGTAGGTGCCGTAGCTGTCGATGGCGCGCATCTGCTTGACCATCTCCTTGATGTAATCGGTTTCCAGGATCGGATCGAGTTCGACAGTGGCTGTGGTCATGCTGCATCTCCAGAAGTAAGGGAAGGGTTGGGCCGACGCACCCGCAGGTGCGGGGCGGCGGCAAAGAAACGGGCGAACAGCAGGCCGCTGGCGCAGCCCAGGACGGCGCCGAGGACGGCCATGGCGTCGCCCTGGAACAGGGTG
>JBGSHR010000177.1:0-6776 GCA_041752155.1 Thiobacillaceae bacterium
CGCCGGGCCAATCCCGGGCTCGGTATTACCGGCCCGTCACGTCCTTCACCACTTCTTCCAGGGCGATGCCGTTGACCGCCACCGGGGTCTTGGCCAGCAGGCCTTCCAGGTAGGCCGCCTCGATCTCCTTGGCCCGGCGTAGCCGCATCTCCCGCACCAGGGTGGCTTTCACGTCGGCCAGGGGCACGGGCTCCGCCTCCTTGCGCTCCAGCAGCTTGACGATATGGACACCTTCCTTGCCGGCCACGGGCTTGCCGATGCCGTTCTTGGCCAGCTTCTCCACCACGCCGCGCAGGTCCGGCATCAGGTCGGCTTCCGCCACCCAGCCCATGTCGCCTGCTTTTGCGGCGCTGACTTTGTGTTCCGAGCTGCGGCGGGCCACCGTGCCGAAGTCGGCGCTTTTCTTGCCTGTGACTTCCCGGTACAGGGCCTCCGCCTTGGCGCGGGATTTGGCGTCCGTGCCGCTCAGGTAGATCTGGGCCAGGTGGTAGCGGCGGGGCAGGGTGAAACTAGCCTTGTTGGCCTCGTAGCTTGCCTTGATCTGGGCGTCGCTGGGGTAATCCGCCGGCGGCCGGGCGATCTGGTTCATATAGCTGGCCACCAGGATCTGCTCCGCCGCCCGGGCCATGCCGGCGACCACTTCCGGGCGCTTGTCCAGGCCTTGCTTGCGGGCCTCCGCCGCCAGGCTGCGGCGTACGGCCTCGGTTCGCACCAGGCGCTCGGCCGCCTCGGCGGTGAGGGCCTGGCGGTTTTCCGGGATGGCTTGTTCCAGGACCTGACGCGCCTCGCGCACATTGACGCTGACATCACCCATGCGGGCCACCAGATCATCCTGGGCGGCGTGGGCAAAACTGGAGAGGAGAAGAGGGGCGAACCAGGGGGCGAGGTTTTTCATGGCGGGTGCGTGGTGGAAAAAACCATGTAACTTAACCGCCCCGGGTTAAGCGTACATGACAAGACCTGGATTTCATGGGTAAGGCCTGGCTCCGAGATGGGTGTGATACGGCTATTTATCTAGGTTGTTTCCTTGGGCGAGGGCGCGATGCATAGGTTGTCATATTCATTTGCTATATCGAGAGAGGTTTAGCATTTTTTGTCCCCGCATCATGGCCGCCAAACGGCATCACATCCCCGACCACCTCATCCCCACCCTGGAAAAGCTGCGCAGTCGCGCCCTGCGCCTGGAAAAACGCCTGGACGACACTATCGACAGCGTGCATCCGTCGCGTCGCCTGAGCGCGTGCAATCTGGTGCATTACATGGCCCTGCGCCAGCAGGACTATCGCCAGTTGCAGCAGGATCTGGCCTTGCTCGGCCTATCCCGTCTGGGGCGGGCCGAGGCCCACGTCATGGATAGCATCGAGGCCGTGCTGGAAGCCCTCTATGCCTTGGCCGACAGCAAGACCGGCCGCCGCCACCGCAAGCCGGACATGCAGATCGGCGGCCTATTGCTCAACGAGCACACCCTGAAATTGCTGGGGCCGCGGCCCGATCGGCGCGCCGTCCACATCATGGTGACCATGCCGAGCGAGGCGGCCAGCGACGCCAAATTGGTGGAGTCCCTGCTGGCGGCGGGCATGGACATCATGCGCATCAATTGCGCCCATGACGGCCCGGCAGCCTGGCAGGGCATGATCCGCAACCTGCGCCTGGTGGAGAAGAAACTGGGCCGGCGTTGCAAGGTATACGCCGATCTGGCCGGACCCAAACTGCGTACCGGCGCCATCGCTCCGGTGGGGCGTTGCCTGGATTTCGGTCCCCGGCGTGATGTGTGGGGGCAGTTGCTGCGATCCGCCCGGGTCTGGCTCACGCCCCGGGATATGCCGGAAGCACCCAGCGAAGCGGTGGACGCGGTCTTGCCGGTGGAGCGGGAACTGTTGGATAAGGCCCGCAAAGGGGATCAGCTGGAACTGGACGACAGTCGGGATGCCAGCCGCGCCCTCACCATCCAGGCCCGGCGTGGCGCCTCTCTCTTGGCGACCTGTGACAAGCATGTGTTTCTGGCCGATGGCGCCCATTGCCGCCTGATGCGCACTGGCAAGCAGACCGTCGAACTGGCCCAGGGTAGCGTGGGGCCCTTGCCGGAAGTGGTGCTGCCCCTGGTGCTGCGGGTGGGCGATCGTCTGTTGCTGACGCCGGAAGAGGTCCCCGGCGGCCCGGCGCTAACGGACGCCAAAGGTAGAGTGAAGCAGCCCGCCCATATCCCCTGCACCCTGCCGGCCGTGTTCCAGGCGGCCAAACCCGGCCATCACATCTGGTTCGACGACGGCAAGATCGGTGGCCTGGTGCGCGCCATCAAGCCGGAAGGCATCCTGGTGGAGATCACCCAGGCGGCCCCCAACGGTTCCAAGCTGCGGCCGGAAAAGGGCATCAACCTGCCGGATACGGAACTGGGCATTCCGGCCCTGACCGAGAAGGACTTGGAAAACCTGAGTTTCATGGCCCCCATGGTGGACATGGTGGGACTGTCCTTCGTGCGCCGGCCGGCGGATGTCACCGCCCTCCATGCACGGCTCCAGGCCTTGGGCGCGGAGCATCTGGGCACGGTGCTCAAGATCGAGACCCGCCAGGCCTTCGAGAACCTGCCGCTCATTCTGCTGGAAGGGCTGCGCCATCCGCCCCTGGGCATCATGGTGGCGCGCGGCGACCTGGCGGTGGAGGTGGGCTTCGAGCGTTTGTCGGAGTTGCAGGAGGAAATTCTGTGGCTGTGCGAGGCCGCCCATGTGCCGGTGATCTGGGCCACCCAGGTGCTGGAGAGCATGGCCAAGAGCGGACTGCCGTCGCGCGCCGAGGTGTCGGACGCGGCCATGAGCGGCCGGGCCGAATGCGTCATGCTCAACAAGGGGCCGTACATCGTCGAGACGGTGGGTTTCCTGAGCGGCATTCTCACCCGCATGAACGAACATCTGTCGAAACGCCGGCCCATGCTGCGCAAGTTGGCGGTATCGAAGGTGAAACGGGGGCGCTAGCGGAGAAGTGGCTTTACTCCGGCCGGGACAGTCTCAGCCGGTCGGCTTCCTGTTCCATGCGTACCTGGCGCAGGGCATTCATGCCCAGCAGGGCCTCGCTGGAAAGATCGGGCAGGATGGCCACGGAAATATCGTGTATCCGGAACGGGCCGAAATCCAAGGTCGCGACCCGAGTGGTGCAACCTTGCACCACGCCATTGGCGGTGCGGAAGTTGGTGATCAGCTCACAGTCCAGATGGATGCGGGCCGCGAGTTGGCGCGAGATGGAGACGGTGCTGGCGCCGGTGTCGATGAGAAAACGCACCGGCGCGCCCTGGATGCCGCCGTCGATATGGTAGTGGCCGTCCCCGGCCCGGCGCAGCTCTACTGCATCCGCGCCGATCACCTGGGCCGACGGATATTCCTGGCGCAGAAAGATGACATAGATGACCAGGCCCAGGCCGAGCCAGATGCCGGCATGGAGGAAGAGAGTGCCTAGCCTGCCCAAAATCCCGCCGTTCGCCTAGTCCGGCTCAGTCCGGTTTCTTCTTGTTGGCGGCCTTCTCGACAACTCGGGCGGCCCAGTCCTTGGCCCCCATGCCGAAGGCGATGGCGAAGGCCAGACCGACGGCGCCGAAGGCGATGATGAAGGCGGCAGTGAGCAGTTCGTTGGCGATCTGCAACTGCTCCATGGCGATGAAGAACACGAACACCATCATGGCGTATTCCGAGAAGGTGGAGACGGTGAGCGCCCCGTCGAACTCCACGTTGGACAGCCAGGCGAACACCAGCCGGTTGATGAAGCGGGCCAGGATGGTGCCGAACACCAGCACCAGGATGGCGACGATGACGTTGGGGATGTACAGCACGACCTTGTTGAACAGGTCCGCCACCATCTGCAGGCCCAGGGAGTTGGCCACGGTGACGATCATGACCAGGATGATCAGCCAATAGACCAGATTGCCCAGCACCGTGGCCACGGAGACATTCAGTTCCGCGTGCTTCATGAACGCCTCCAGGCCGGACTTCTCCGTGGCCTTGTCGAACTTGAGCAGGACCAGCAGACGCATGACGCCGCTGCGGGCCAACTTGGCCAACATCCAACCCAGGAATAGCAGGATCAGCGCGGCCAGGAGCTGGGGGATGAAGCTGGCGAGCTGGGTCCAGAAAGAGGTGAGGGAAGCGACGAAGATATCGAGTTGTTCCATGGCGGACTCCATGTGATGTGGCCTTTTCGGGATTATAAAGCTGGGTTATTGCGGCAAGTCTTCGCGGGCGATGACGAACACCGTGTTCTCGCCGCCTTCGATGGCCGGCCAGGTGAATTCCAGTTCCGGGAAGGCGTGCTCGAGCGCGTCCCGGTTATGGCCGATCTCCACCGCCAGCAGGCCGCCGGGATTGAGGTGCCGGGCGGCGTCGCGCAGGATCGCTCGGGTGGCGTCCAGGCCGTCGTCGCCCGAGGCCAGGGCCAGTTCCGGTTCGCGCCGGTATTCCTCGGGCAGGGTGTCCATGGCGGCGCGGTCGACGTAGGGCGGATTGGAAACGATCAGGTCGTAGCGGGCGTCCCCCAGGGGGGCATACAGATCGCCCTGATGCAGATGCAGGCGATCCTGCAGGTGGTAATCCGCCACATTCCGCTGTGCCACGTCCAAGGCATCCCGGGACAGGTCCACCGCGTCCACCTCGGCCGCCGGGAAGGCTTCCGTCAGCAGGATGGCCAGGCAGCCGGAACCGGTGCACAGGTCCAGGGCGCGGCCCACGCCTTCCGGCTCCGGCAGCCAGGGCTGGAGTTGTTCCAGGATCATGGGGGCGAGAAAGGAGCGGGGCACCAGAACCCGTTCGTCCACATAGAAGCGGTAGCCCTGCAACCAAGCCTCGTGGGTCAGGTAGGGGGCGGGCAGGCGCTCCTTGATGCGGCGCTCCAGAATGTCCGCCACCCGCTCCGCCTCGAAGGGCATGAGCCGGGCGTCCAGGAAAGGGTCGAGCCGGTCCAGAGGCAGATGCAGGGTGTGCAGGATCAGATAGGCCGCCTCGTCGTAGGCCTCGCTGGTGCCGTGACCATAGAACAGGCCGGCCTCGTTGAAGCGGGAGATGGCGAAGCGCAGCCAGTCGCGTAGGGTGAGGAGTTGGGTGCGGGCTTTATCGAACACGGGGGCCTGGGGGAAAGAAACAGCCCGGCAACTATACCGGCCCGTCCCGCAAATCAGAAGCGTCGGGCAGGCACACGCTGAAGCGGGTGCCCCAGCCCGGACGGGAGTCGACGGCGATGGTGTGATCCAGCAGATCCGCCTGTTTTTTTACCAGCGCCAGGCCCAGGCCGAAGCCGGTGTCGGCGCCGCGCGCGGTGTCGTCGAAGCGCCGATAGGCCTCGAACAACAAAGGAATGGTCGCTTCGGGAATGCCCGGGCCGCTGTCCCACACCTGCACCTCGATATGGTCCCCACGTCGGCGGGCCCCCACCAGAATCCGGCCGGAAAGGGTGTAACGCACCGCGTTGCTGACCAGGTTGTCGAGGATGGATTGCAGCATCTTCAAGTCGCTCACCACCTCCAGGCGCGTTTCCACGAAGCGCAGGCGCAGACCTTTATCGGCGGCCTTGCCGGCCTGTTGGGCGCGGGTGTAATCGAAGATGTCCGTCAGCCTGACCCGGCGCCGGTGCGGCTGAATCTCGCCCGCTTCCAGGCGCGACAGTTCCAGCAGGCGGGATACTTGGCCGCTGATGGCGGCCAGGGCGAGTCCGCTGTTGTGGGCCAGGTGTTTCAACTCTTCGCCCAGCTCGCCGGTCTCGGCTTGGGCGCGCCCTGACAGACAGGCGATGAACATGCCCAGGGCTTGCACCGGCTGTTTCAGATCATGGCTGACCCCGGCCAGGAACAGGGAGCGCGAACAGGTCATGGCCTCCAGTTCCCGGATCAGGTTGTCCTTCTCCAACTGCAATTGAAACGAATGCAGCAGGGTGCGATGGGTTACCCGGCTATAGCTCAACAACACGATCAGATAGACGCTGACGGTGATGCCGCCGACCAGATAGATGTTGCCATCGAGCCAGAACGATTTGGCGATGAACGGTAGCAGCACCGCCGAGGCATAGAGGGGATAGGCATGGCGCAGGCTGGACAGGGGGGTCACCGCGCCGCCGGTCATGCCGATGATGATGGCGGTGGCGAAGAAGTCCAGGCTCACGTGGGCGCCGTCGTAAACGATCAAGGCGAGTCCGCCCCAGACCACGCCGGACAGGGCGATCAGCAGGGTGGTCAGTTTTTCCGCCCGTAGCAGGCCGGGCGCGTTCAGGTAGGGCAGCAGCCGCTGCAGGCGCATGTGCCAGATCCCCCGTGCCAAGGAGATCAGCAAGGTGCAGACAAACCAGACCCAGAGGGGCGTGCTGCCGGTCTCGTGCCAGAACAGGGCGGCGGCGAGAAATGCCACTACCAGATTGGCGGCGAGATTGCCCAGGGTGTGCCGCATGTTCATGCCCAGCAACTGGCGCAGAGGCTCGGCCTCGATCTGGCGGGCGGGCAGGGGGAGGGCGTGGGGGGCGATCTGGGGCAAGCAGCGGACCTTTCAGCCTGGGTTCAGTCGCGGAGGAGCCCGTGGTAACTTAGCGGTCCTCCAAATGGGAAATACCTATGCTCGGCAAGATTACCATCCTGATCGCCGACGACCACGCCCTGGTGCGCGAGGGCATGCGCATGCTGCTGAGCCGGGAGGCCGACTTTTCCCTGATCGGCGAGGCCATGGACGGTGGCGAGGCCCTGCGCCTCGCCTACACCCTCAAGCCCCGCGTCGTGATCCTGGATCTGGGCCTGCCGGTCATCGACGGCATCGAGG
>JBGSHR010000178.1:0-3716 GCA_041752155.1 Thiobacillaceae bacterium
CGGAGACGCTCAGTCCGCCTCGCCCTCGAAGCCGGCCTGGGCCAGTTCGGCGGCGCGCAGCACGGCGCGGGCCTTGTTGCGGGTCTCGATCCATTCGTTCTCGGGCACCGAGTCGGCGACGATGCCGGCGCCGGCCTGGACGTAGAGGGTGTTTTCCTTGACCACGGCGGTGCGGATGGCGATGGCCACGTCCATGTCGCCGTTGAAGCCGACATAGCCCACGGCGCCGGCATAGACGCCGCGCTTGCTGGGCTCCAGCTCGTCGATGATCTCCATGGCGCGCACCTTGGGGGCGCCGGACACGGTGCCGGCGGGGAAGGTGGCGCGCAGCACGTCGATGGCGTTGAGGCCGGGTTTGAGCTTGCCTTCCACGTTGGAGACGATGTGCATGACATGGGAGTAGCGCTCGACGGTCATGTTCTCGGTGACCTTGACCGTGCCCACCTGGGACACCCGGCCGGCGTCGTTGCGGCCCAGGTCCATGAGCTGGACGTGCTCGGCCCGCTCCTTGGGATCGGCCAGCAGCTCCGCCTCCAGGCGCAGGTCTTCCTCCCGGGTGGCGCCCCGGGGGCGGGTGCCGGCGATGGGGCGCACGGTGACCAGCTTCTCATCCCCCTGGCCCTCCAGGCGCACCAGGATCTCCGGCGAGGAGCCCACCACGTGGAAGCCGCCCATGTCGTAGTAGAACATGTAGGGGGAGGGGTTCAGCCCGCGCAGGGCGCGATAGAGCGACAGGGGATGGGCGTTGAATGGCCGGCTCATGCGCTGGGACAGCACCACCTGCATGATGTCGCCGTCCAGGATGTATTGCTTGGCCTTTCGCACCGCCGCTTTGAAGGCCTCCTCGCCGAATTCCGACACCGCCTCGTGGCCGTCGCCCTCGGGTTTGCCGGGCGGGTTGATGGGGCTGTGCAGCAGTTTGGACAGTTTGCTCAGGCGGTTGTGGGCCTTGATGTAGGCCTCGTCCTCCAGGGGGTCGGCATAGACGATGAGGGTGAGGGTGCCGGTGAGGCTGTCCACCACCGCCAGCTCGTCGGTGAGCATGAGCAGGATGTCCGGGGTGTTGACGTCGTCCGACTTGAAGGCGCCGGCCAGTCGCTTCTCCACGTAGCGCACCGTGTCGTAGCCGAAGTAGCCGCACAGGCCGCCGGGAAAGCGGGGCATGCCGGGCACCGGCGCGGCCTTGAAACGGGCGAGAAAGCTTTCGACGAAGTCCAGGGGATCTTCGTGGTCGCCCTGTTCCACCGGCAGGCCGTTGGTCTCCACGCTGGCGAAGTGGCCGCGCACCCGCAGCACGGTCCTGGCGGGCAGGCCGATGAAGGAATAGCGGCCGAAGCGTTCGCCCCCTTCCACCGATTCCAGCAGGTAGGTGTAGGGCTCGTTGGCGAGCTTGAGGTAGATGGACAGGGGCGTATCCAGGTCGGCGGGCAGCCGCTTGATGACCGGAATGCGGTTGTAGCCTTGGCGGGCCAGGTTGTTGAATTTTTCTTCGTTGAACATGATCGGTTTCCTGAAAATCGCGAGAAGTGAAACGGGAGGCTGAACGCAGTCTCAGCCCCGCCATCGGGCGGGTTGGCGCTTCGCTTTTCCGGTCTCCGGGAAATCCATGTTCATTTCTTCGCGATCAGTTTTGCCGCTTCGGCCAGGCTGGGCACCACGGCATCCAGGTCCAGTTCCGCCACCGGCCGGCCCCGGTTGTAGCCGTAGGGCACGCAGAACACCGGGCAGCCAGCGGCGCGGGCGGCCTGGGTGTCGTTGAGGGAATCGCCGATCAGCAGCAGCTCGCCGGGCTCGACGCCGAAGGTCTTGCAGGCATGCAGCAGGGGCAGGGGCGAGGGCTTTTTCTCGGGCAGGGAATCGCCGGACAGGATCAGTTCGAAGTGATCGAACAGGCCGGTGTCCTTGAGCAGGGGATGGGTGAAGCGTTCCGCCTTGTTGGTGATGCAGGCCAGGCGCAGGCCCATGGCCTTCAGGGCTTGCAGGCCTTCCACCACGCCGGGGTAGGGCCGGCTCTTGCGGCTGACCCATTCGGCATAGTGCTGTTCATAGATGGGCAGGGCCCGGGCGAACAGCTCGGGGGCCGGGTCGGCGTGCATGTCCCGGGTCAGGACGCGCTTCACCAGCCGCGACACGCCGTTGCCGATGTAGGTCTTGACCTCGGCCAGGTCGATGGGCGGCTGGCCCAGGTCGGCGGCCATGGCCATGGCGGCATCGGCCAGGTCCGGCGCGGTGTCCAGCAGGGTGCCGTCCAGGTCGATGACCACGGCTTTCAGGGGGAGGGGGAAATTCATAGTAATCAGTCGGCAGTGGTCAGTTGGCAGTTCGCAGTTTGCAGTTACTGACAACTGCAAACTGCTGACTGAGTACTTGTAGTTAAGCCTTGGCCAGTTCCGCGCGCATGGCGGCGATGACGCTGTTGTAGCGTTGCGGATCGCTGTCCTTGCCGGCGCCGAACACGGCGGAACCGGCCACGAAGGTGTCCACGCCCGCCTGGGCCACTTCCAGGATGTTGCCGGGGCCGACGCCGCCGTCGATCTCCAGGCGGATGGCCTTGCCGCTGGCGTCGATCATCTTGCGCACCTGGCGCGCCTTGTCCAGCACGTAGGGGATGAACTTCTGGCCGCCGAAACCGGGGTTCACCGACATCAGCAGCACCATGTCCAGCTTGTCCAGGGTGTATTCCAGCACGTCCAGGGGGGTGGCCGGGTTGAACACCAGGCCGGCCTTGCAGCCGCTTTCCTTGATCAGGCCGATGGTGCGGTCGACGTGCTCGGAGGCCTCCGGGTGGAAGGTGATGTAGGTGGCGCCGGCCTTGGCGAAGTCGGGGATGATGCGGTCCACCGGCTTGACCATCAGGTGCACGTCGATGGGGGCGGTGACGCCGTGCTTGCGCAGGGCCTCGCACACCAGGGGGCCGATGGTCAGGTTGGGGACGTAATGGTTGTCCATCACGTCGAAGTGGACGATGTCGGCGCCGGCGGCGAGCACGTTGTCGACTTCCTCGCCCAGCTTGGCGAAGTTGGCGGAAAGAATAGACGGAGCGATCTGGAAGTCGGCCATGACGGTTTCCTGGTGGGTTGAGTAAAAGCGCCATTTTACCTGTCGTCCGCCCTCAGGAACACCAAGCAGGCCAGGCTGGACAGGTCGGGGCAATTCGTGTGCAATGCCCGCTCCTCCGCTGTTCCCAGCCGCAAAACCATGGCAGAAGTCAGGAAATACCACATCACCGTCACCGCCAAAACGCAATTCATCCCGGAACAATCGGACGAAACGACGGACCGTTACGTCTTCTCCTACACCGTCACCATCGCCAACACCGGCCAGATCGCCGCGCAACTGATCTCGCGCCACTGGGTCATCACCGATGCCCACGACAAGGAACAGGAAGTGCGGGGCCTGGGGGTGGTGGGTGAGCAGCCATTGCTGAAACCCGGCGAGTCCTTCGAGTACACCAGCGGTACCGCCATCGCCACGCCGGTGGGCGCCATGAAGGGCAGCTACCAGATGGTGGCGGAGGACGGCAGCCAGTTCGACGCGGAGATCCCCGAGTTCATCCTCGCCGTGCCCCGTGTCCTGCATTGATCCAACCCGCTTGAAGCCAGCCGTTTCCAGCCGTTTTTGTTGCTGTTTCCCATGCCCCTGTTCTATTTGATCGTTGCCCTGGCCCTGGCCGGGTGTGCAGGCCCGGCGCCCCGGCCCGCGCCTCCTCCAGCGCC
>JBGSHR010000179.1:0-7290 GCA_041752155.1 Thiobacillaceae bacterium
GCGCCGCCGAGGTGGCGCCGAACAGCCGCAGCGCCGCCGGGTTGACGTAGGCGAAGCGCTCCGCCGCGCCCACGAAGATGGCCTCCGGCGAGTTCTCCACCATGGCGCGAAACAGCTGCTCGCTTGGCTCCATGCATTCCCCTTGCAGTACATGAGGCGATGTCTATCGCCTTCGTTTATGCCTATCCCCCGTCGGTGCCGTCGCGCGGACGCGGGGTGCATTTAGGGCGTTATCGTAACGGTATTGTTACAAATGCCCACAGTGTATGTCGGGGCAATGCTGCGGTCGGGACGGAATCTGTCTACGCTGCGATGCAGTCATGCAGGCCTGCGCCTGGCCGGAGCCGGACTCTGGGCGACGGGCGAATGTGGGGGCTGGCGCCGGTTCAGAACCCGCCGATATAGGCATAGCCATCGTTTTGCAGCTTGACCAAACGGGTATAGCCGTCGTGAACGATGCTTACCCCCGGGATGACGTCCTGGGGTTTCCAGCCTTTGCTCTTCATGGCGCTATGGCAGATTTCCACGCTGACGCCCAGGTTCAGCAGATCCTGGACGATCTTGTCGTTGGGATTGACCGCGAAGGCGTCATTGATCGCCAGCTGGTAGGCCTCGTCTTTCAACAGCATGACCGCGGCGTCGCCATGCAACACCAGATGCGCTTTGACCTGAGAGGGCGCCACACCTTGCTTGCGGAAGGCTTCCAACAGGCCTCGGGCGTAGTACAAACCCTTGGAGATGCCCGCCGCGAGCTCGTCGCTGTGGATGTCGTAAACGACGCGATAACGGGCGTTTTTCTCCACCATGACCAAGGGACGCGTTTCCGGCTGGGGGGCCGCATTGCCGGCGTAGGCCAGGGGGGGCGTCGCAAGGGTGGTGGCAAACAGGGCCATCAGCAGTGTGGATATCATTGCGCGCATTGCTTATTCCTTTTCTTCAGAGTGGCCACCAAGTCGCAGGGGCCCGAGAGCGAAGGCCATCGCAGCATTTCTGGGCCGTCGCACGCCGTTTGGGAGGCGTCCATATAAGTGTCTCCCTAATGTAATCGACGCCGCCCTTCAACTCGCGGGAATCTACTTGTCCAGTGATCCGAACACCTTCTTGAGCAGGTCGGTGGTGCGCGCCACCGGGTCCTCGCGGATGCGTTTCTCCTCGGCAGCGATCATCTTGAACAGGCCGTCCACGGCCTTGCCTTCTACATAGCCGTCCAGGTCGGTGGTCTCGGTGCCCAGGAAGCGGGCTGCGGGGCCGGCCTTCTGTATCAGCTTCTTGTAGGCGGAGGTGACGCCGGCCTCATCCGTGGCGGCCTGGACGATGGGCAGGAAACGCTCCTTCAACTTGGCCTCACTGGTCTTGCGGAAGTACTGGGTGGCCGCGTCGTCCGGTCCCTTGAGGATGGCCTTGGCATCCGCCAGGGTCATCTGGGAGATGGAGTCGGCAAACAGGGTGGCCGCCTCCGGCACCGCCTTCTCCGCCGCATGGTTGAGGGTGGCCACGAACTGTTCCGCATACTTGTCCTGTCCCAGGCTGCGCAGCAGTTTTTCCACCCGCCTCAACTCGCCGGGCAGGGGAATCTTCACCTCCAGGTTGTTCAGAAAGCCGCCGTCCTTGCCCAGGTTGGCAACGGCCAGCCGAGTGCCCTTGGACAAGGCCTCCTTGAGGCCGCGCACCACATCCTCGTCGCTCAAGGCGGCGGACACGGCGGTGTGGACAGGGCTGGCGGCCGTGGGGGAGGACTGTATTTCCCCCAGCTTCCTTTTCAGGTCATCCAGCCAGCCGGCGTGGGCGGAGGTGGAGAGCAGGCAGAGGAGGGGCAGGGCGAGGAGGAGGGATGGCGTGCGCATGGGGCCTCATTTGAAATCAATGGCGAGCGAAAACGGCATGACCGAGCGTGGCATTCTTGCATGATTCGTTGCCCCCTATCGTTAGCCGAAGCTGCCCGATCCCCGCCGCCCTGGCCCGCAGTTGATGGAAATCGGGCACCACGCACGGCTCGCCTGAACATCCATCCAGGTCGATGACGGCCTCGAGTTCGTGGGTCTCGCCTTGAACGATAAGGTCACGTGGGCGCAGACAGCGTTGTTGCTCATGTTGGTCGGTTGCCAAGAATACGGGTTGCTTCAGATTGCGATGAGGCCGGGGAGGCGTGCAGTCTCCTCTCGGCCCTGTCCGCGGAGCGTGTCGACGCCGTGGCAAACAGCCGGCTTTTCCGCTTTGCGCAGGTTAAAACGCAGGTTAAAAATAGGCATGAGGGATTTGCGCAGATACACGAGACAAACATGGACAAAGCGATGCCGGGCTGGTTAAACCTTGAGCCGGTGGCACCAAACAGCCAAAAAGATTTAACCCTTTAATTTGTTTTGATTCCCGGTGAAAAAACAAATGGCCAAGCCAGATGCATTCTGGCCTGGCCGCCTTGTGGTTCTCAATTTTCACGCCTCAAGAAAATGTGAGAATGCTCAGGGTTTATTGGTGTGCTCTTTTTCCTTGTCGGGCTGGCGTTGCCGTTGCCGCGGAACGAAATCATTGGTCATCAGGACTGTTTCCAAACTCTTGGAAGCTGAAACCGTGTCTTGGCAGCTCCCATCGCGCAGACGGTCTTGATCCTTAATAACATCACCGGCTTGCTTGCCATTCTGAGCCTCTCCGGCGATTGCCGGCAAAGCGCTCATCATACTTACCGTGGCCAACATCGTAGCCAATAAACTGGTTTTAAAAAATTTGCGCATCATAATTGCCTCCATTGGCTTGTTTCCGTGAACCGGTTTAATTCGATATGTCTATCGAATCAGCCTCAATATAGGACGGTAATTGTTTTGCGCGAGCGGTTGTTACACATTGGAACAAACCGATAATAATTAGACACGGCTCAGGCATTTTTGCGTGCCGCGTGTAACATTTGAGTGGATGATGGGTGCGGATAATCCGATTGCGCCAAAAGTCAAAGGTGGCAAATAAAAATAAACAAATGATGGGGTGAATTATTTTATTTGTCCGGCGCCATGATTTTCTGATGCCGTATTACGCCCACCCTATTACGCAAATGCCACCCTCGGTAGGGGCCTCCGGAGGCGAAGGCCTTGCCCGGAGGCCGGACAACCGGTCCCCAGGCAGCTTGCGCAGGCTTACACGGGCGGCGTCAGCCTACAGCCACCGGGAGCTTGGTCGAGATCAGGGCTTGTGGTCCAACTGGTTCGGGGCAGAGACGCCGGAACCGCCGAGTATCGTGGACCAGTTGCCGGTGGCCGAATTGTTATAGCCGCCGACCACCGCCGAGTAATAGCCCCCAGCTGTGTTGCCGGTTCCGCCATAGACCGATGCCATGTAGTTGGTGCTGATGTTGTTGGAGCCGGCGATGATCGCCCCGGCGCTGGAGTAGTTGTTCTGCATCCCCAGGATGAGGTTGTGGGAGCCGGTGCGGGTATTTGCGTCGGCGCCGGAACGCATCTCGTTGTAGCCGATGATCAGGTTGCCGAGCCCGTTCACCCCGGCAGCGTAGGTATGGCCTTTGCCATTGCGGAGGTGCAGGTTGGCGCCGGTGATGTAGACATCGTTGCCGTTGCGGCTGAAGTGGACCAGCTTGTCGGCCACCGGCGCCACCTTGTTGTCGCAATAGGTCTTGGCATCCGCTACCCCTGTGTTCACTGACGCCTGCAGGGCCGTGATGGCGGCGGCTTGCTGATTGATGGTGTTTTGCGCCGTGGCCAGGGCGGTGCCCTGTTGAGTGATGGTGGCCTGCGCCGCCGTCAGGGTCGTGTTCAGGCTGTTGATCTCGGCCTTCAGGGAGGTCAGCGAGAGGCGCTCCGCGCTGGTGGCTGTGGCCGCGTGGGCCAGAAACAGCGCGCCAACCAGCGCCTTCAACATCAATCCTGAGTATCCGTTTTTGTCTTTCATGGTCCGCTCCTCTGTGATGGGTCGTATGGTTCAAAAAACAAACGTGCCGCCCACGCGGCACGCATCAATAAACAGCCCCCTGGGGCAGGCTGGCTGTCACTGTTCTATGGCTGATAACGCTGTGAAGAGGCTCTGCGCATGCCACCAGGGACCAATGCACGCTCCCGTGAGCGCCGCCGATCGAATGGAATACGTGAATTGCCGCGCCGGTTTCAAGCCAGGCCGTCAGGACCTCTACGCACTGCGCACTGCGCGCCGCGTGGTGCGGACGCCCAGCAGGCCCAGGCCGGCCATCAGCATGACCCAGGTGCCCGGCTCGGGAACCTGGGCCACGGCGGTCACGACGTCATCGGCGTTCCACAGGAAATAGCCGCTCTGGCCGTCATGGGAGGTGGTCACGCTAGCCGCAGTGAAGGTGGCCGTGGGATCGACGATGCCCAGGAAGTAGACCGAAGTGCCGTCGTTCAGGGTGTACTGCAGGTCCGCGGTGGAGAGGCTGGCCGAGAACGAACCTACCGTGAGCCGAAAATCGTCGTCGATGAGCACGTCCAGGGACATCACATAGAGGCCCACGGCGTTGCGCGCGCCAAAGCCCAACTGGAAATCGTCGCCGTCCTGAAGCATGCCGAGGTCATTGGTGCCGAGGAAGTTGGGCGCCGAGGTGGTGTCGGCCCCGCCGGTAACCTGCAGGCTCACGCCGCCCAGGTTGTAGCTGAAGCTGATCCCGTCCACGGCGTCGCCACCGGCGATCAGGTCACCCGCCGCCAGGCCGTCGAAGTTCAGGGTGGTGATGCTCACATTGCTCAGTCCCGCCACCGCCGCATCGTAGGCGCCGCGGTCGGTAAACGCGTTGGGGGCCGCCTGGACCAGGCCGGCATACGCCAGGGTGCAGCAAATGGCCGAACTGCTTAGCAGGGCCTGGACCAACCGATTTCCCATGACTCTCTCCTGAAAGGGGTGCTGCACTGATTGTTGGGTTCGTCCGCCAAGCCCGCGGCCGAGGATGTTCGTTGTATACAAGCAAATAAAGCGCCAACAAAGAATGCCGATATAAAACATGCAGTTGTGTGCATCTAATCGGCCGGGGTCCGCACGCATGGCAAAAAATCCGACACTCGGGCCTGGTCTTGCCAACCGTAACGGGCCGGACAGCGGCCCGTTCTCAGGCGTTCACCCGCTCACGAAAGCCTTCCCTCAACCCGGCGCCGCTTCCATGCCAACAGCGCGAGGCCGGCCGTCAGCAGGGCGAAGTTCTCAGGCTCGGGGACGGCTGCAACCCGGGCGTAAGCGTTCAGTTGTTCGAGGGAACCGTTGAACACGTCCAGGCCGACGACATCGTTGACCCCGGTAACCACGCCCGTGCCCGAATACTGCCAGAACAGCCAATCGCTCCAGGCGGTCGGCAGGTTTGGGCAGGCAGCCCCATAGTTCGCAATCCAAAGATCGGCGCCGAGATTGCTGTTGTAGGCATCGGTCCAGATCGCTTTTCCGGTGAATATGATCGGATCCAGTCCTGTGGCGGATTTGACGACTGAGATCCAGGTGCCGAGCGCGCTCAGCACATTGGCCGCGCTGATGCCCGAAGATATGTCGAAATACAGCATGGGGGGCAGCACGCCGGCGCCGAAACTACCCACCGTCTCCAGGTAGTGATTCGCCTGGTCCGTAGGGTCCTGGTAGGGCTGGAAGCGGGCGTAGGCGCCGCGGACGAGCCCTGCGGATGCGAGTCCACTCCAGTTTTGCGCAAACCTCGGATCGACGAACGTCGTCCCTTCGGTGGCCTTGGCAATTCCAAAGCCGAGTTGCGACGTGTCGATGGACGTCCAATCTATCGCGCCGTTGAATGCGGTCACGTCGATGCCGTACACGGACAAAGTGCAGGTCGGGCAGACCACGGCTGCAAGACTGGAGGACGGAGCAAAACCCAAGACCGCCAGCAGCGCCGCAGTACGAAGCACGAGGCTGGGCATCACCCGTCCGCGGACCTTGGCCCAGACCAAGCGCCAAGCTTTGGAAGTAAAGGGATGGGGTCGATTTCTCATCATTTTTTCCGGTGTGTTTCAGTCATTTTCATGGGGTGCTGCGCTAATTGAGTTCGTCCGCCTAGCTGGCAGCACAGCCATCTATTGTATACAAGCAAGTGAGGTGCCAAAAATAAAACCTCAATGAAACATGGTGTTGCGTGTCATCCATGGGCCGGGCCCGCGCGCATGGCAAGAAATCCGACACTAGGGCCTGGTCATGCGGCTTGGAAATCGAAGGGTGGGCCCGGTTGCCGGAACATCATCAGGACAACTCTTTGCGGACCGCCGCGCAACTCAACGGGAAGGGTCCCGGTCCTCCTGGGCATTTTCTCGGTAGCCGTGAATCTGCGGGCAAGGACAGCGCCGGCCGGTTTAGCACCACCCGGGCCGTCCGGTAGCCTGCCACCGGCCGGCCCACAAAGTTGTCCGCCGTGGCATAGCGCGCCTCTTCCCGGGCCAGGGGCAAGCATCGGTGAGATAGATGATGCGCTCGGGCAGGGCCAGGGCGGGGTGCTGAAGCAGATGGCCAGTGCCAGGAAGAGGGCGAGGAGGGTGCGCTGGGGGAGGGAAAGGTCAGCCGGGGAGCCGATGGGGGGACTGGTCGGATTATCGTGGCTGTCCCCGAAGGTTTTCAGATCGGGATTAATCGAGCCTGGCCCATTTGATTTGATATCACCGAGACTTCCACCGCTCCAGCAGCGACCCCAGGAATAAAAGACCCGCAATCAGCGCATCCCAGGCCAGCGCGCCGCCTGTCAGCCAAAGCGCTGTCCTCCAGTCCCACACAAAGATCGTCAACAAGCCAAGCAGGAACATGCCAGGAATAACCAGGAACATCATGAGTCCCGAGAAATGCCCGGCGCCTTGTTTGCCCTGTTCGATTCCTTTCCCTTCCGGATAGGCGAAGAGCGTGGCCATCGCGAGGGGACCGCCCACTAATATCGCCCACAGATAGCCCAGCCAGTTCCATTCAAATAGCCACGTCATGGTTTTCCTTGTCGTTCATCAGGGCAATAGGTGGAACGATAGTATGAATAACGGGGGGCTGTCCTCTGTTGTTGCTGTTGTTCATCCGTGCGCCGCGGAGTTCCGCCCATCGTGGTTCGCATCGTCAGCGCGGCGGAGTCCGGCGTGATCAGCGCCGTGGCGTGAGCAGGTAAACCTTCTTCTCCACACGCAGCCAGTCGCGGACGGTCGGGTCGGGGTCCGGCTCCAGCTCCAGCACGCTATCGACATGGCTGAGCTGGATGTCGAAGGCGGCCGTGTACAGCGCCACGATTTCGTCGTCCGCCGCATCGGCCTGGTAGGCGGTCTCGCCCTCCCGCGGCTCCTCGGTGGTGAGCAGCAGCATCTTGCCGGCGGCGGGCAGGAT
>JBGSHR010000180.1:0-13566 GCA_041752155.1 Thiobacillaceae bacterium
GCGGCGATGGGTGCGCTTTTCGGGTTCTGGCCGGCCAGAGCGGCCTCCAGTCCATCAATGAGCGCGGGATCGGCCGGAGCGGGCTGTACCGCTTGCGTCAGGGCGCCGAACATGTCGCGGACCGTGCCGGTGGCGGCCATGATGATGTCCATCAATTCGGGCGAGAGCGATAGCTCGCCGTTACGCAGCTTGTCGAACAGGTTTTCCGTGCGATGGCAGAGCGCCACCAGGTTTTCGGCATTGAGAAATCCCGCGCCGCCCTTGATGGTGTGGAAACCTCGGAAGATGTCGTTCAGCAACTCCTTGTCGCCAGGACGTTTCTCCAGGTCCATCAACTTGTTGTCCACTTGAGACAACAGTTCCCCCGCCTCCAGCAGGAAGTCCTGCAGCAATTCTTCCATTCCGGCGAAGTCGCTCATTTTGGCTGCCTCTCGCTATCAATTCAGGGCGGTGATGCGCCGCCGGTTACTAAAAGCCCAGGCTCTCGAGCAGGTCGTCCACCTGTTCCTGGCTGGTCACAATGTCATTCCGTCCCGTTGCGTTGATCACCGGGCCGTTCAGCAGGTCGGAAGTAACGGTTTGTCGCTTGTCTTCCGGCGTGGTTTCGATGAGGAGGCTCAGGAGTTGGCTCTCCAGGGCTTGGGCCGCCTCAAGTATCTTCTTGATGACCTGTCCAGTCAGGTCCTGGAAATCCTGGGCCATGATGATTTCCATGAGCTGGGCATTGGTGGCCTCGGTGCGCGCCGGCACATCGGACAGATAAGCTCGGGTGTTGTGGACCAGGTCCTTGAATTCGGTCACGCCCAGCTCCTTGCGGAACAGTTTTTCCCACTGCTCGGACAGGCCGCGGGCATTCTTGCTCAGATGCTCCTGCAGGGGTTGGGCGGTTTCGGCCGCATTCAGCGTGCGTTCCGCTGCCTGGGCGGTCATGGAGGCGATGTAGTTGAGCCGGTCCCGGTTGTCCGGCATGGTCTGCGAAACATTTTCCAGGGCCTTGTCATAGCCCAGCTCGCGTAGCAGGTTATGCAGGTTCCGGGTCATGTGTCCCAGCTGGGAGAACACCCGCTCGGGACAGGCGCCTTCATCGCCCTCGTCGCCTTCCCGGGCCACGGCCTGGGTGATGCTGTCGAACAAGGTTTCCAGTTCGGGTAGGTCGCCGGCAGACTCGGCCTTGGGTTCTTCCTGGGTCGGCTGGGTCGTGCTGGCGATGCTGTCAAACAGGTCTTCCAGCTCCTGGGAGTCGCCGCTCATCCTTGCTCCTTAGTTTTTTGTAGGTGGCCCAAGATCACATTCCAAACTTCTCGAAGATCTTGCCCAGTTTTTCATCGAGGGTACCTGCCGTGAAGGGCTTGACGATGTAGCCCGATGCGCCAGCCTGGGCGGCCTCGATGATGTTTTCTTTTTTGGCCTCTGCCGTGATCATCAGGACCGGAAGATGCTTGAGGCCGACGTCGGCCCGGATGGCCCTGAGCAGTTCGATGCCTGTCATGTTGGGCATGTTCCAGTCCGTCACCACGAACTGGAAGTCGGCGCCCTTCAGTTTTTGCAATGCGGCCACGCCGTCCTCGGCTTCATCCACGTTGGTGTATCCCAGTTCCTTGAGCAGGTTGCGCACGATGCGGCGCATGGTGGAAAAATCGTCCACCACCAGGAATTTCAAGTTTTTATCGGCCATTACCTGTCCTCATTGTTCCGCATGACTGCTCATATTTAACACTTTTCTCCTAGCGTTTGAGAAAGGCTATCACCGTGTCCGCCAAGACAGAGGGGTCGAATTTGGCAACATAGGCGTCCACCCCGACCTTTTGGCCCATGGTCCGGTTGGCTTCCGACGAGAGGGAGGAGTGCATGATCACAGGGATGCCATAAAAGCGGTTATCAGACTTGATGTTCTTGGTCAGCACGTAGCCGTCCATCTCGGGCATTTCCGCATCCACCAGGATCAGCTGGATCTGGTCGCGCAAGGTGATGTGCTCGGCAGAGGCGCGGTTGGCCATGTTGGAAAGCTTGTTCCAAGCATCCAGGCCATCGTTGGCCTGGATATATTTCGCGCCCAGTTTATCCAGGACGGAGATGATTTCCTTGCGCGCAACGGAGGAATCATCGGCGAAGAAAACGGTAGCATCCCGGCCCGGTTCTACGGTGGGCAGAGTTGGCATGGCTTTTTCGCCTAAGACTTCCACCAATACCCGCTCCACATCCAGGATGGAAACCAAGCGGCCGTCATCCAGTTCGGTAATGGCTGTGATCATGCCGTCCTGCCCGGCCAGCATGTTCTCGGGCGGTTTTACCTTGTCCCAGTCCACCCGGATGATGCGATCCACGTCGTGGACCAGGAACCCCTGGGTGTGGCGGGAAAACTCGGTGACGATCATCGTTTGACCAATGCCTGCGGGGGCGCCTTCCAGTTGGATGAAGCGGGCCAGGGAGATGACCGGGATGATGCTGCCGCGCAGTGAGATCACGCCCTCCACTCCCGCGGGCATGTTGGGGGTCATGGTGATGGGCGGGGTGGGTGATACCTCGCGCACCTTGAAGACGTTGATGCCAAAGACTTCCGTGGTACCCAGGGAGAACAGCAGCAACTCCATCTTGTTGGAGCCCGCGAGTTTGGTGCGAGCATCCACAGCTTCCAGGAGCTTGGTGGGTTCCAGTGGATTCATGAATCTGCGCTCCCCTATTATTTGAGCAGTCTGTTCAATACTTCGGCCAAGCGGTGGGGCTCGAATTTGGGTACGTATTCGTCCACCCCCACGGAAAAGCCCAGTTGTCGGTTGGCCTCGGATGAGAGGGAGGAATGCATCAGCACCGGGATGCCGGCAAAGCGCGGATCGGACTTGATGTTCTTGGTCAGCACATAACCATCCATTTCTGGCATCTCCACATCGGTAAGTACCAGTTGTACAAATTCCGATATCGGTTTTCCTGCGACTTCGGCCTGGGCGGCGATTTTCTGTAGTTCTTCCCAGCCCTGGCGGCCATTGATTGTGGCGATGCCGTTGACATGGAGCACTTCCAGCGTTTTTTCGATTTGTTTGCGAGCAACGGAAGAATCGTCGGCGTAGAACACGGTGCGATTGGGCTTGTCCAGAGGGATGAGGGTGGCAAAAAGGTGGCTATCGTCGACCTGGGAGGTATCGGCCAGGATCTTTTCCACGTCCAACATCATGACCAGGCGCGTGTCCTTGAGTTCGGTTACCGCGGTGACCAACCCACCCATGCGTGCCGTGAGCATGGTGGGCGGAACCTTCATCTCTGACCAGTCCAAGCGGAGAATCGTGTCCACCTCCCCCACCAGGAAGCCTTGAGTGTGCCCGTTGTACTCGGTCACGATCATGATGGAAGGCGGGGCATCCGTGGTGATGCCGATGTACCTGGCTAGATCGACTACGGGAACCAAACCACCGCGCAGGCTGACCATGCCTTCCACCGCGTCCGGCATGTCCGGGGCGCGGGTGATTTCCGGTATGCGCATGACCTCGCGTACCTTGAAGACGTTGATGCCGAAGGTTTCCTTGCGCCCTGTGTCTACGTCCGTACCCAAGGTGAACAGCAGGATCTCCAGCTTGTTTGCGCCGGCGAGCTTGGTCCTTGCGTCAATTCGCTTGAGCAGATCCGACATGGTGGCCTCTTAAATTAGACGGAATCACGGCAGTGACCCGTATGGTTTTCACGGTGAAATAATCGGCAGCCTGCGGGAAAACTTTAGAGAGCGATGGTTTATTATCCACGCCCCATGTCGGATGTTGTTGTCATGAACCCGCCCCACCCCGAGGATGCAGAACTCAGGCAGGCCTTCGCCCTGTTTAGCGAGACCTCCGAAAAGCTGGCCGGCACCTACCTGGAACTGCAGGCCCAGGTGGCGCGCCTGACCAGTGAGCTTGCCGATGCCAACGGAGAGCTGGCGCGGCGCGAGCGCCTGTCCGCCTTGGGGGAAATGGCGGCCCAGGTGGCGCATCAACTGCGCACTCCCTTGACTACGGCTGTGCTTTATACCGGCCATCTGACCCGCCCCCAGCTCAGCGATACCGATCGTATCCGCTTTGCCGACAAGACACTGTCCCGTTTGCGTTACTTGGAGCGCTTGATTCAGGACATGCTGTTGTTTGTCAAAGGCGCGCGTCTTTCCCCAGAGCCGTTCTTCATCGGCCCCTTGCTCGATGAATTGGAGCAGATCATGTCACCCCAGGCCGTGGCCAAGGGCGTCAGTTTCGCCATCGCGGGCAAAGAGCCTGATCTGGCCTTGAGCGGTGATCGTCAGGCGATCTCCGGCGCCCTTATCAATTTGCTGGAGAACGCTCTGCAGGCGTGTGGCGCCAGCGGTCAGGTGCATATGTCCATTGCGGGGCAGGGCAGCCCATTTGCCTCATTTTGCGTTGAGGACACCGGGGAGGGCATCCCCGAGGCGGCCCGGGATAGACTATTCCAACCCTTTTTCACCACGCGGGGGGAGGGCTGTGGCCTAGGGCTCGCCATCGTGCGGCAGGTGGCGGAGGCCCACGGAGGCTGGGTGGAATGGGCGGCCCGGGAAGAGGGTGGCAGCCGTTTTACCCTGTTTCTTCCTTTCGCCGGTGGGGAGGGCAGGGATGTCTGATGTCCTGCCCATCCTGGTGGTGGAAGATGATGCCGCCTTGCGCGAGGCGCTGACCGATACTCTGGAACTGGCGGGTTATTCCGCCATGACGGCGGTGGATGCGGAGCAGGCCCTGGCTTGGCTGGAAAAGGGGCGGCCTGGCTTGGTGTTGAGCGATGTGCAGATGCCCGGCATGGATGGCCACGCTTTGTTGCAGATTCTGCGCCAGCGGCATTCGGATATTCCGGTGGTGCTCATGACCGCCTATGGCCAGATAGAAAAGGCGGTCCAGGCCATACGTGGTGGCGCGGTGGATTATTTGCCCAAGCCTTTCGAGCCGGATCGTCTGCTGGCCGCGGTGGCGCGCTACTACCGTCGGTCCGGTGATGAATTCGATGCAGGTCTGGTGTCGGAAGACCCCGCCAGCTTGGCCTTGCTGGATCTGACCCGCAGGGTGGCCGTTACCGATGCCAGCGTGCTCATTACCGGTGAGTCTGGCGTGGGCAAGGAGGTCTACGCGCGCTATATCCATCGTCAATCCGCACGAAATAAGGGTCCTTTCGTGGCGGTGAACTGCGCGGCAATTCCGGAAAACCTCTTGGAATCGGTCCTGTTTGGACATGAAAAAGGGTCATTTACCGGGGCAGTGGCGGCCCAGGCGGGTAAATTCGAGCAGGCTCGGGGTGGCACCATCCTGTTGGACGAGATATCCGAGCTGCCTCTCAACCTCCAGGCCAAATTGTTGCGTGTGCTTCAGGAACGTGAAGTTGAACGGGTGGGAGGGCGGTCGTCGGTTGCGCTCGACGTACGCGTCCTTGCCGCCACCAACCGGGATCTGGCTGCCTGGGTGAAGGAGGGGCGTTTCCGCGAGGATTTGTTCTATCGGCTTAATGTCTTTCCCTTGAATATTCCCCCATTGCGCGAGCGTCCGCTGGATATCGCGCCATTGGCCAGGCATTTTCTGGAACGTTTCGAAGGCGTGGTGGGACGGTGTGGTTTTTCCTTGTCTGACGCGGTTTTGGCTGAATTGACGGGGTATGACTGGCCCGGTAACATCCGTGAGCTATGTAATGTGATGCAACGCGCCATGATTCTTGCCCCTGGCGCCGAGATCGGGCCTGATCACCTGATGCTTCCACATGCAGCCGGTCGAGCGACCCGAGAGGGGAACGCTCCCGGCATGGAAATGGGGCTCAAGGATCGGGAGCGAGAAACCATCCTGGAAACGCTCCGGCGTATGGGTGGATCACGGCGCAGAACGGCGGATGCCTTGAATATGAGCGAGCGCACCTTGCGTCACAAGATCAAGCAATATCGTGAAGCGGGCTTTCTGGATGGAGATGACCTCCTATAATCTGGGTCAGGAGGTAAGGCGATGAGCAATATCGATCAGATGGTTAATCAGCTTCGCGCCGTTGCGGCGCAGGCTTCCGCTACGCCTGCTTCTCAGGAGCTTCTTCCTACCCAGGATTTCTCCGCCTTGCTGAAATCTGCGGTGAATGAGGTCAACAGCGCCCAGATGGATGCCAAGCAATTGACCCGCCAATTCGAGTCGGGTGCTCCCGATGTCAACCTTCAGGACGTGGTGCTCTCCTTGCAAAAGGCCAGCATGTCCTTCCAGACCATGGTGCAGGTTCGTAACAAATTGGTTTCCGCGTACCAGGAAATCATGAACATGCAGGTCTGATCGGGGTACGGTTGACGGATGGCCTTGCAGCCCCAGCAGCTTCTCTCAAACTTCGCCTTTCGCTTCAGCCAGCTTCCCGCCTCCCGCAAGATGGGGCTGGTGGTGGCGCTGGCGGCGTCCATCGCCTTGTTGGTCGGCCTCTACCTATGGTCCAGCACGCCCGACTATAGGGTGCTGTTTTCCAACCTGGCGGAAAAAGATGCCGGCGCGGTTACAGCAACTCTGCAGCAGATGAATGTGGCTTACAAGACGGAAGCGGGCGGGACTCTGCTGGTACCGTCCGACCAGGTCTACGATCTGCGTTTCAAGCTCGCCGCCCAAGGCTTGCCCCGGGGGGGGGCGGTCGGTTTCGAGATCATGGACTCCCCCAAGCTGGGCATGACGCAGTTTCAGGAGCAGCTGGCCTTCCAGCGCGGCCTTGAAGGGGAGCTCGCGCGCACTATCCAGTCCCTCTCCCCGGTGGACAATGCACGCGTGCATCTGGCCATCCCCAAGCCCTCCGTGTTCATTCGCGACAAGCAGAAACCTTCCGCTTCGGTGCTGGTGAATCTCTACCCGGGGCGTGCCCTGGATCCGGGGCAGGTGCAGTCCATCGTGCATCTGGTTTCCAGTAGCGTGCCGGAACTATCCCCGGGCAGCGTGACGGTGGTGGACCAGTCGGGCAAGTTGTTCACCAGCAACTCCGACAATCCGGCCATGGAGGGGTTGAATTCCAGCCAGCTCGATTACAAGCGGCAGATGGAGACCTATCATGCCCAACGCATCGAGGCGATCGTCGCCCCCATCGTCGGCATGGGCAATGTGAAAGCGGAGGTGCGCGCTGATCTGGACTTCTCTGAATCCGAGGCCACCAGCGAAACCTATACGCCGAATGCCACGCCGGCGGCCCAGGCTATCCGCAGTCAGCAGTCGGTAGAGGACAACAGTGGTGGGGCGGCCCAGGCCCAGGGCGTGCCCGGCGCCTTGAGCAACCAGCCGCCCGGAGCGGCCTCCGCGCCGTTCAATGCCCCCCAGGGCGCCAATGCCGGGGCCAATGTCGGTACCGGGCAAGGTGCCGGGGGCGCTTCCAGCCGCAAGGAAAGCACGGTCAATTTCGAGGTGGATAAGACCATCCGCCATGTGAAGGAGCCCTTGGGCCGGGTCAAGCGCCTGTCCGTGGCCGTGGTGGTGAACTACCGTGCCGCGGTAGAGGATCAGGCCGGCCAGACCGGCAAGCCCACCCCCCTTGCGCCCCAGGAGCTGACCCAGATCAACAACCTGGTGAAGGAGGCGATGGGCTACAACCAGGAGCGGGGCGACACGGTCAACGTGGTCAATGCCGCCTTCAGCGAGGCTAAGGCCGAGGCGGCGGATACCCCCATCTGGAAGGATCCGGATACGGTTTCCATGGCCAAGTCCCTACTCAAGAATCTGATCGTGTTCGGTCTGGCTTTCTACCTGGTGTTCGGGGTGTTGCGTCCTCTCTTGCGTGATCTGGTCAAGCCGCCGGAGGGCGGCGAGGTGTATCCCGGCATACAGGGAGGGGCATTAGGTGTCACCGCCGCTGGTGAAAACAAAGCGGAAGGCTATGCCGCTTCCATGAACAGGGTGAAGGAGTTCGCCAAGGCCAATCCCAAAGTCACGGCCGACGTCATCAAGGAATGGATGACCAAGGAATGAGCGACGAAAGCGTCATCAAGAGCGCGATACTGTTGCTGACCGTGGGCCATGAGGAGGCGGCGGAGATCTTCAAGCATCTTGGGCCCAAGGAAGTTCAGAAGCTGGGCATGGCCATGAGCAACGTTAGCAACGTCAGCCGCGAGCAGATCGAATCCGTCATGCAGGAGTTTTTCGATGAGGCGGAAGGGCGCGTCAGCCTGGCGGATTCCGACGAATACATCCGTTCCGTGCTCAAGAAGGCCCTGGGCGATGACAAGGCAGGGCACCTGATCGACCGTATCCTGCAGGGCAATGAAGGAACCGCGGGCATTGAAAGCCTGAAATGGCTAGACCCCGCCAGCGTGGCGGAGATGATCCGTAATGAGCATCCCCAGATCATCGCCACCATCATGGTGCATCTGGAACGGGACCATGCCAGCGAGATCCTCAACCTGTTGACCGAGCGCCTGCGCAATGACGTCATGGTGCGCATCGCCACCCTGGAGGGGGTTCAACCCATGGCCATGCGCGAACTCAACGAGGTGTTGACCCAGCTCCTGTCCGGTAGCGACGTGGCCAAGAAGAGCTCCCTGGGTGGGGCCAAGGCCGCGGCGGACATCCTCAACTACATGGGTGGGGCGGTGGAGGCCTCGGTGCTGGCGAGCCTGCGGGAGCACGACGCGGACCTGGCCCAGAAGATCCAGGACCAGATGTTCACCTTCGACAACATCCTGGAACTGGACGACCGTTCGGTGCAGTTGTTGCTGCGGGAGGTCCAGTCGGAAACCCTCATCATCGCCCTCAAGGGCACCAGCCAGGATCTCAAGGACAAGATATTCAAGAACATGTCCAGTCGTGCCGCGGAGGCCCTGCAAGAGGACCTGGAGGCGAAAGGACCGGTGCGCTTGTCCGAGGTGGAGGCGGAGCAGAAGGAAATCCTCAAGATCGTGCGCAAGCTGGTGGACGAGGGGCAGATCGTCCTGGGTGGCAAGGGCGGCGAAGAAGGGCTGGTGGAGTAAGCATGCGCCCCCTGCTCTCGGTCTCTGGCCCCCGCGGTTTTTGATACACCAGGCCCGCTGTGTCCAAGGTCATCCCCAAAGAGCAACTTACCGCTTACCAGCGTTGGGAGCTCGCGCCTTTCGACGAGCATGAGGCGCATAACCGCCTGTCTCCCGCGGATTTCAAGGACGCTAAAAACCTGCCCAGCTCATCCGATGGCGAGGCCATCCGTGCGGCTTTGCCTACCGCCGAGGGGCTGGAGCGTATGCACCAGGAGGCTTGGCAGGAGGGATACAACCTGGGGCTGGAGGAGGGCCGCAAGGCGGGCTTCGCATCCGGCGCTCAGGCCGGCGAGCAATATGCCCAGCAACTCAAGTCCCTGGCCGAGGCCTTGGAGGCGGGGTTGCAGCAACAGAATGAGCAAGTGGCCCACGAGGTGCTGGAGCTTGCCCTGGCCGTGGCCAATCAGGTGGTGCGCACGACGTTGCGTCTGAAACCCGAACTGATTCTGGAGGCAATTCGCGAGGCCTTGACCTCCCTGCCTGCCATAGACAGCCATCACCGCATCATCGTGCATCCCGACCATGCCGAGATGGTCAAGGATTGGCTGGCCCGGGAGCATGGCCACATGTCCTGGAAGGTAGTGGAGGATGCCCAGCTCGATGCCGGCAGTTTCCGCTTCGAGAGCGCCCATAGTGAGCTGGACGGCAACCTCAAGACCCGCTGGCAGGAAATCGTCGATTGCCTCGGGGCAGATGCCCGATGGCTGGACTGAACCTGGATTCCACCGTTGACCGCTCCCTGGCGCTCCGGGCGCCATGCGGAAGGCTGACCTGAATGTCCACCGAGGGATCTAGGTTGAGCCGCGCCGCCACCCTGGCCGCCTATCTGCAGGATTGCCAGGAGGCGGTGTCCCATATCGTCCCCTGGCGGGTGACCGGCCGCTTGACCCGGGTGGCTGGCCTGGTCATGGAGGCCTCGGGCCTGAAGCTGTCCACCGGCTCGTCCTGTAGCGTTTACATGCCAGGTGGACAGCAGGTGGATGCGGAGGTGGTCGGTTTTTCAGGAGATCGCCTGTTTCTCATGCCCTCCACCGATGTCTATGGCCTGGGTCCCGGCGCCACGGTGGAAACGGCAGCGGCGTGCGGTTTCGAGCCTCCCCGCATCAACAACCCCTATTCCAGGCGGCGGCGTACCGAGGACCGTATCCGTCAGGTGGCGCTAGGCCCGGAACTGCTGGGGCGCGTGATCGACGGCGCCGGCCGGCCCCTGGACCGCAAGGGGCCGTTGGAGGCCTCGCGCCGGGCCCCCTTGTACTCGCGCCCGTTCAACCCCATGGAACGGGAGCCCATCAAGGATGTCCTGGATGTCGGGGTGCGCGCCATCAACGCGCTGCTGACCGTGGGGCGCGGGCAGCGTATGGGCCTGTTCGCCGGCAGCGGCGTGGGCAAGTCGGTGCTGCTGGGCATGATGGCGCGCTACACCGAGGCGGATGTGGTGGTGGTCGGCCTCATCGGCGAACGGGGGCGCGAGGTCAAGGACTTCATCGAGAATATTCTGGGCGAGGAAGGGCTGAAACGGGCGGCGGTGGTGGCCGCCCCGGCGGACTCGCCGCCCTTGATGCGCCTGCACGGCGCGGCCTACGCCACCGCCATCGCCGAGTATTTCCGGGATCAGGGGCTACAGGTCCTGCTCATCATGGATTCCCTCACCCGCTATGCCCAGGCCCAGCGCGAGATCGCCCTGGCGGTGGGCGAGCCGCCCGCCACCAAGGGCTATCCCCCCTCGGTGTTCGCCAAGCTGCCCCAGCTGGTGGAACGCGCCGGCAACGGGCGCCACGGGGGTGGTTCCATCACTGCCTTCTACACCGTGCTCATGGAGGGCGACGATCAACAGGATCCGGTGGCGGATGCCGCCCGGGCGATCCTCGATGGGCATATCGTGCTCTCGCGCCAGTTGGCCGACCAGGGCCACTACCCGGCCGTGGACATCGAGGCTTCGATATCCCGCGCCATTACCGAACTGCTGTCGCGGGAAGAGATGGAGCGGGTACGCAAGTTCAAGGGGTTGTATGCACGCTATCAGCGCAGCCGGGACCTGATCACTATCGGCGCCTACAACAAGGGTAATGATCCCCAGTTGGACGAGGCTATTGCCTTGTACCCCAGGATGGAGCAGTTCCTGTTGCAGGACTTTCTGGACAAAGAGCCCTATGCAAGCAGCCGTCAGCAGTTGGAGGCGCTGTTGCAAGGCTGACAGACACCGGGCCGACCCAAGGCCGGCCCCGGCGGCAGGGAGCGCTGAAGGCCCGAAGACGTGAGGCTTACTTGCCGCCTTCGTGGGCCTTTTTGCTGAGCTTGGCCCACAAGAAGAGGCCCATCACAATGATGAAGCCGATGGTGAACAGGCTGAGAAGTCCGATATCGGTGCTGAAGAGTTCGTGCATCACGACGTCCATTTGCATGCTCCTTTGATGGCGCCCTTACGGGTGGGTTGATGAATGCGGTGCTTCTGCTACGAGTTTGACTTCTCCTGGATCGGGAGCCAGCCACTCTCCACTCAAGCGCCAGGCCCGGTCTTCCGGTTGCAAAACCAGGTGGCGTTTGCCCATTCCCGTATCGGGAAGATGGGCCTGGTACGTCTGCCCGCTACGTACCAATCTCAGCGTGATGTCATGTCCCGATCCGTCGCCATTGACGATGTCCAGATCCATGACTTGCGGTAGGGCTTGTGACGGCCCCGCCAGCTCCACAGTGATATTTCCGCTGGCATCCAGGCGGGCGTTTGCGCTCGCTGCCCAAGATGGATTCGCTCCCGCGTGGCCTGTGTCCTTGGCGACGAAGATCAAGCCTTCCTTGCGGATGTCGGCCTTGACCAGGCTGTCTTGGTTCTCGAAGGCGATCACCACAGTGGTGATCCCCGCCACCACGGCGGTGGCCGGCAGGCCGGCGACAAGCCAGACCATGGGCTCTTGCCACCAGGCTTTTTTGGATGACGCGGATAGACTCATGGACGGTCTTACCTCAGGAAACTGGATTTGGCTTCACGCGTGATGCCGGGATCATCTTCCGCCTTGATGGCGAAGAAGATGGGTTGGCTCGGACGGTTGAGCTTGAGGCGATCGACCCGCAGGGCGACGTTGATGTTCACCGTGCCCAGGGCGGGGATATCCACGCTGCCGCCCTCCGCCACGGTCATGCCTTCGATGCCGCTGGCGGTGATGGCATAGCGGTGCTGGCGCGCATCCATGTTGATGATTTGCAGCCGGTACAGGTTCTCGATCTGTCCGTTTTCCACTTCCCGCGACAGGGTGCGGCGATCGCGGATCACGTCGGCCCGCAACGGCACCCGCGCCGCCAGGGTGTAGAAGAAGGCGCCGATGATGATGCTGAGCAACAGGGCGTACACCAGGGTGCGGGGACGCAGGGTGTGCTTGACGATGTCCTTGTCCGGGTACTTGCCGTCGATGGCGTTCTGGGTGGAGTAGCGGATCAGTCCCTTGGGATAGTCCATCTTCTCCATGACCTGGTCGCACGCGTCGATGCAGGCGGCGCAACCGATGCACATGTATTGCAGGCCGTTGCGGATGTCGATGCCGGTGGGGCACACCTGGACACAGATGCCGCAGTCCACGCAGTCGCCCAGGCCCAGGGCCTTGTAGTCCGCACCTTTCTTGCGCTGGCCGCGCGACTCGCCGCGGCGATAGTCGTAGGTGATGACCAGGGTGTCGGTGTCGAACATCACGCTCTGGAAGCGGGCGTAGGGGCACATGTACTTGCACACCTGCTCGCGCATGAAGCCGGCGAAGCCCAGGGTGGCCAAGCCGTAGAAGCCGATCCAGAAGGTCTCCCAGGGCCCCAGCTGCCAGGTGGTCAGTTCCTGGAACAGGACATCGATGGGGGTGAAGTAGGCGACGAAGGTGAAGCCGGTCCACAGGGAGAGCAGCAGCCATGCCGTATGCTTGCCGCCCCGACGCAGGACCTTGTTGGCATTCCAGGGCTGCTCGTTGAGCTTCTTCTGCTTGATGTGGTCGCCCTCGAACCAGCGCTCCACCCAGATGAACAGCTGGGTATAGACCGTTTGCGGGCAGGCATAGCCGCACCACAGGCGCCCCGCCACCGCGGTGAACAGAAACAGGCCCAGGGCGGAGATGATCAGCAGTACGGCCAGCCAGATGAAGTCCTGGGGCCAGAACACCAGGTTGAACAGGTAGAACTTGCGTTCCCCCAGGTCGAACAACACCGCCTGGCGGTCGTTCCATTGCAGCCAGGGCAGGCCGTAGAAGATGATCTGAGTGAACAGCACCAGGCCGATGCGCCACCAATTGAAAAGGCCGTGGACGGCGCGGGGGTAGATCTTCTGATGAACGGCGTAGAGGGATTGCTCGAGCTCACCCTCGGCGTTCTTGATGATAGGGATGGAGTTAGGTTGTTGCTCGGACACTTTCTTCCTCTCGCTTGAGGCGCATCACGCCAATCCTGCTTGCTTGATGCGCATGCAATCTATTCCCGGGGGAAAACGCGCTGGAAAGGTCCAGGTATCCCGGAAGCCAGCCCACTCTTGGGAATGAGCTGGGTTCCGGGGCCGGCCAATTGGGCCGGCCGGGGACTTACTGCGCTACCACAGCCGGCGCGTCGGTGGGGCTGACCAAGGCCTCCGGGGCCGGCGC